>JAFQRV010000050.1 GCA_017409905.1 Bacilli bacterium | reverse complement strand
CAGTATCTTTCAAATATGCATATACTGTTTTTGTTCCATCTCCTGTTGCAAGTGTATATGAACCAGATGCACTAGTACCAGTTACACTGTTCCATGTACAATTATTTGATGTACTTTCTGTTGTTACACAGTAACTTGATATATCTGTATCACTCCATGAAAGATAAGTACTTACTGATGTATTTGTTGTATAAGCTGGATTAGTACTACCTCCTAAATAAAATGTAAATGCTTGTGGTACTACTTGATCTATATCAAAATACAAATAACAGTAAGCCACTGAATTTGTTCTAATGCTAGCTGTATAACTAGAAGAATCAAATGATAATATATCGACTAAAGCATTTCCATTTTTGTCTATACAACCACTTTTTGTAGAATTGTATACATAAGAATTATCAGTTGGCCAGGTAGCACTTGTAGACTCTGTATATACTCCATTTTTATCTCCCAGCATGATGGCAAACATATCATTATTTTTACCTGATTGTTTTAAATTAACATTATCTAGTTTTGTTATCCTTGCCGAAATACTTTTCCACATTAAAAACAAACTAATAAATTCAATAAATATTAGCGCTGTTACTAATATTGCAAATAATCTTTTCTTACTAACTAACATTTCTTTCTTCCTTATCTACCCTATTTTTAGTATAAATAAATATAACATTAATATTCAAAAATATCATAGATATTATTTTCCTATCTTAAATTTGATTATAAACAAAAAAAATTCAAACGTCAATAAACAATTATTTTTATAGTAAATAAAGACATAAAAAATAGTTCAACTAGCTTTCAAATCCACTAATTGCTAAAAGTTCCCTTTACTTTTAAACACTACAATATATGACATCATCTAATCTTTTTCTAAAATTCTAAATTCAATTTTCTGAATTATTTTTTACATATAAAAATCTCTCCTATATTTACATATAAGAGAGATTAATTATTTTTTAGACGTAAATTGTATCTTCTTTTTCTTAATTTTATCTATATTTTTTAAAAAGTATCAAATACTATGAGATTATAAATGGATCACTTAATGTTCCACTTCCTCCTACTATACTTACATCGGATACTAGATAGAAGACTGGTCTAACAGAGAAAGTTTTTGTTAAAATACTAAAATTACTATTATTTGCTCCAGAACAAGTACCATTTTCCGCAATATACCATGCACTATAAGAATAAGTAGCATATAAATCATTTCTACCTAAACGTGACATAGTCCATTCTTTTGTTTCAGGTGCTCCTGAATCATTATTTGATAAATGTAACCAACTTGTTTTACATGTGCTATACGCTCCTGATGATGAACAATTATTTCCTCCAGACATTCCATAATAATAATCATGCGCATACATTAATCCGATTTTAACAATTGTTGTATCTGTCCAAGCACTTTCTATTGAATATAAATTTGCTGCTGTTGTATTAGCTGTTTTATTATCTCCATATTTCCATGTTGTTGTAGCGATTTTATCACTCCATCCACTTGGTACGTATGTTGTATTTGTTAAAAATGTACTTCCATTTAAATTTGTACGTAAACTACTTTTTTTCCAAGATAAATCAGTTGTTTCATTAGATCCAGTAAATTCAGAATTCCATTCCAAGGCATCATTCAAAGCTTCTTTTTTAATTAATTTAAGTTGATTACTAGAATTTATTCCTATGATTCTATACATATAGGCATCTGTATTTCCTGTACATGTTGCTTTATCACTTGTTCCAAAACATATGTAGTTATCTGCACTTGTTCCTTGATATCTATATAATCCACCTTCTAGTTCATCACTTAAACTAGCTATACTTTGATTATTTGATGTTAAACAACTTCCTAAAACATCTCCACTTGTACATAAATCTGCTTTTGTTTCAAATGTTTTTGTTGTTACCAATGAAGTATTACCTGCTTTATCTTCTGCATATACTTTTATTGTGTAACTAGTTCCTTTTGTTAAACCACTAAATGTATATGTTTTACTTGTACTTGATTTGTATGAACCACTATTAATACTATAATAATATTTACTTATTCCATTTGTATCACTTGCTGTTACACTTACACTAATACTAGTTTGTTCGTCACTTGTTTTTGTTACACTACTTAT
>JAFQRV010000049.1 GCA_017409905.1 Bacilli bacterium | reverse complement strand
TGTTAACTATGTGCTGTTGAGTATCTAATGATGGAATATTAATCTCAGTATTTTCTAGTATTTCTTTCTTTAAGTTTATAAATACTGAACCATTACCTTGTTTAACTAATTTATCTCTATTAGATAAAAAGTAATAATATAAATACATTGGTATAATATTCTCATTAATTTCTTCAAAATACAAAAAGCCATCATGCAAACACATATCCTTGCCTAAAAAAATAGGAATTCCAGGTGAAGCTGAATTTGTAATTATTAATGTTCCTTTTTTTACATATCGTGTGTGATTTAATCCACTTGGTTTTATAAATTCTTTTGTATCATAAATATATCTTTGACCACATGAAAAATCAGATATTTTTAACCAAGGATAACCAACACTTGATAAATAATCAATAATTGGTCGAGGTGATGAACCTCTCTTAATAGTCGAAAAATCTTTAACTTTCATAATAAATACCTCCGGAGGTGAACTATGCAAAATAATTTCTATAAATTAAAAGATGTAATATTAAGTGCAAACACAGGGCTAGATGCGATCCAAAGAGCTCCTATTGTTAACTATATTACAAAATATAAATGCTTGAGAATTCAAGATATTTCTCAATCAAAAAAATTTAGTGATTGGGGAAATACAGAAGTTCAAGATGTATATTATAATGATTTTAGATTAAAAGCTAATGATATAATCATAGCAAGAACGGGATCAACAATAGGCATTAATCTGTTTATTAAAAAAGATCTGCCTTCTGTTTTTAATAATGGTTTAATTAGGCTAAGAACAAATCATTTAGTTCTTCCGTATTATTGTTATCTATTTATGCAAACAAACTATTTTAAAGAATATATAAACAATATATCATGTGGAACATCAACGCAACCTAATATGAAAATTAATGATTTATTAAATATTGATTTTCCATATGTTGAGTTAAGTCGGCAACATCACATAGTTAACATTCAAAGTGAGGTGAAATTATGCTTTTAAAAGATATTTGTTTATTAATAACAAAAGGGACAACACCATCTACTATAGGATATAAATTCCAAAAAGAAGGGATTAATTTCTTAAAAGTAGAATGTATTGATAATAATGGTTGTCTTATATCTAATAAAGTTGAACATATATCTCAAGAGTGCCATAATAAAATGAAACGTTCACAATTATTTGTAAATGATGTGCTTATAACTATTGCTGGAGCATTAGGAAGAACAATAGTGGTTAATAATAATTTCTTACCCGCTAATATAAATCAAGCAATTGCAATATTACGACCTAATTTAGATATTATAAATCCTAGATATTTACATTATTATTTATCTACTGATAAAATGAGTAAAATAATAAATGGTTATAATGCTCAATCTGCTCAACCAAATATTAATTTAACTCAATTAGGGGAACTAGAAATTGATATTAAAACAAAAGAAAAACAGAACCACATAGTTAACATTAGGAGAAATTATTATGCTTAATATTAAACTTTCAGAAGTAATTGAACTATTTGATTATAAAAGAAAACCTCTTTCAAAAATGCAAAGACTAAAAATGAAAGGTAATATTCCTTATTATGGTGCAGCTGGTATAATTGACTATGTTAACGAAAGTATATTCGAAGGTGAATATATCTTATTAGCTGAAGATGGAACTGTTAAAACTGATAAAAATAATCCTGTATTAAATCTTACATCATATAATGAAAAATTTTGGGTTAGTAATCATGCTCACATATTTAAACCTAAAAATATTGAAATTAAATATTTATACTATGCTTTATCAAATATAAATATTTCACAATATATTACTGGAGCTGTGCAACCAAAAATTAATCAAGAAAATTTATTAAACATAGATTTAAAAATTCACAATAATTATTATGAAAGATGTTCCATAGTTAACACTATAAGTTCTGCTTTAATATCTCTTTAACTTTTTCTTCTAATTGTTTATTTTCTTCAAATAAGTCTAATAATTCTTGAGATAATTTTTTTATTTCTGCATCTATTTCTTCTTCACTCATTTTGTTAGAGTCATCAATTCCAACATAACGACCAGGAACTAATGTATAATCAGCTTCTCTAATTTCTTCAAGTGTTGCTGATTTGCAGAATCCTTTTTTATCTACATAATTATCATTCTTTAACCATTTATAATAAGTTGTAGTAATTAATTCTAAATCTTCTTCTTTTAATTCTCTAACTTTTCTATCAATCATTTCTCCTAAATTTCTTGCATCAATAAATAATACATCTTTAGAAGTTTTATTTTTTCTTACAAACCAAAGTGATACGGGAATACCAGTTGTATAGAATAATTTATCTGGTAATGTAATAATACAATCAATTACACCATCTTCTAACATTCCTTTTCTGATATTATATTCTTGTTTTGAAGTTGTAGATAATGAACCATTTGCTAATACAAAACCTGCAATACCTTTTGGAGCAAGTTTTGAATACATATGTTGAATCCAAGCATAGTTAGCATTTCCAACTGGTGGAATATCATAAATCCATCTTGGATCTTCTAATAATGATGGTTGTCCATAGTCACTAATATTAAATGGTGGATTCGCTAAAATGTAGTCAAATCTTTGAGCTTTGTGTTTATCATCATGGAAAGTGTCGCCAGGAGCATCACCTAAATTAGCATCAATTCCTCTTATTGCAAGATTCATTTTAGCAAGTTTCCAAGTAACTGAATTTAATTCTTGTCCATAAACTGAAATCTTATCAACATTTCCTTGATGTGCTTTTACAAAGTCAGCAGCTTGAACGAACATTCCTCCACTTCCACAACATGGATCATATACTCTACCATTTAATGGTTGAATCATTTTAACTAATAATTTTACAATACATCTTGGTGTATAGAATTCTCCACCTGCTTGCCCTAAACTTCTAGCAAACTTATTCATAAAGTATTCATAAACTTGACCCATAAAGTCACCTTCACCAGTTGTTTCTAGTTGATTACTGAATAAGTCAATTAATTCACCAAGTCTTCTTTTATCTACAGTTGATGAAGAATAAATTTTAGGTAAGATTCCTTTTAATTCTTCATTTTCTTTTTCTATTTCAATAAAAGCTTCATCTAATTTTTGCCCAATTTCTTCTTGTTTAGAGAAAGTTGAAACATAATTCCAACGAGCTTTTTCAGGAACCCAGAAAATATGTTCAGAGATGTACTCATCTTTGTCATTTTCAAAGCCATCACCTTCTTCAACAAGTTGCGCATATTTTTCTTCAAATCTATCTGAAATATATTTTAAGAAGATTAATCCTAAAACAATATGCATATAGTCTGATGCACCAATACTACCTCTTAATTTATCAGCAGATGCCCATAAAACTTTTTCATCAATAATAGCCATAAGTTCCTCCTAATACTTCCGATAGTTTTCACTATAAGGAAGTTGATTTCCCTTATTATACCAAAATTTTAGATTTTTTTCTACATTTTTACCAAACAAATTAAAAAAACAAATATAACTAAATATATTTGTTTTTATATAGACTCCAATATTCTTGGTTATATTCTGAATCATCAATTATGTTTATTTTTCCTGTTCTTCTAGGTTCATAAAATGTTTTTTCTTCTTTTTTTTCTTTTTTAATATCTTCGGCAATTTGATTTGTAAAATAAGCATATTGTTCTACATCATTTTGAGTAATCTCACCTGCTGCATATAAATTTCTAACCATTAAAAATATTTCTTCTTCATCATACCTTGATTCTTTCATTAATTTATCAAATGTTTTACAATTCCAAGAATATTGATGTTCAATTTGCATATAAAAAATTCATCATCATATTCTAACACTTTCATTAATCTTTCATATGCTCTTTTAGAAATTGCTTCTTTTTCTCTTGCTATATTTAAAGTGTTAATTATTGTATGATAACCTATTTTGTTATCAAGCATATACGTTTTAAACACTTCCACAAAAGCATTACTATCTAATCTATAGTTCTTTTTATTATCTCTAAAAAATTTAATAATTTCAGATTTATTAATATGTTCACTCATTTTATTATCCTCTTTTTCTTTAATCTACTTACATTATACTCGTATAAAATGATTTGTCAAACTCACTCAAAGGGAATGTCTGGAACGAAAATAGCCTTATTTTTAAATTTTTTCAAGTTTCGTTACTATAATGTAGCGAAACTATATAAAAATACCCTAAAACACCTATTTCCGATATTTTTAACTTTTTTATAAAAAATTTGTTAATCATACTTTTGATTAGTATCATATGCATACTTTTCAATGTCGTTTAATTTAATCTTACCAGATAAATATAAATTCTTTATCATCACCAATATTTCATCATCAGTATAATGATGATCTTTCATTAAACTTATAAATTCATCACAATTCCAAGAATAAGAATATTTTAATTTAAAGTCTTCATCATAAGTATCTATAATAGTAATTAAAGATTTATACTCTTTATTAGTGATTCTTTTATTCTCTAATGCAAGATTTAATGCACTTAAAATAGCAAAATATCCTATATCATTTGTCATTAAATATTCTTTAAATATTGGTTTAAAATCCTCACTAGATAGTTTATAGTTTTTCTTACATCTATATAAAAATTTAATTATCTCTTTTTTACTAATATCTTTTTCCATAG
>JAFQRV010000048.1 GCA_017409905.1 Bacilli bacterium | reverse complement strand
TTGATTCTTTAGTTCAATATAGTTATCATTAGAAACAATTACTCTATTTTCATTTATTACATAACCTTTTAATAAATATTCTTTTAATATTTTATTAGCCCATTGTCTAAACATTATTCCTCTTTTTGATTTAACTCGATAGCCAACAGATATTATCATATCTAAATTATATAATTTTGTTTTATATTTTTTTCCATCAATAGAAGTTATCGAGGATTCCTCGATAACTGAATTATCTAACTCTTTTTCTTTTAAAATATTTTTTATATGTAAACTTATATTGTCTACAGACACCATTAACAAAGATGCCATTTGTCTTTGCGTTAACCATACAGTATTACCTTCTGGACTAACACTTACTTCTAATTCAAATTCTCCATCAATAAATTTTACAATATCATAATTACTTGTTTTATTCATATATCTCCTTTAGTTTAAGTGTGTTAATAATTCTTTAATTAGTTCTTTATCTGATTCACTAATTGTACTTATCTTTTTCCCAATATCTTTAATAGAATGACCTAAGTGATATAGTTTATCTCTATCTATAATGATATATCTATCATGTACATTAGTAGTATATCTTACATCTAATCCTCCATATTGACTATTAAATGTGTTTATATCTCTACCCAGTAATCTAGTATTAATACTTGTATAAATTATAACTTGAACATTATGTTTCTTGACAACTAATCTATCAAGTATTGTTCTATCTACATAATTATCAATAATAATGATTTCATTATTAGCTGATTCAAATAATGATTGTATTAAAGTATATGCATCATATAGTTGTCCATCAAAAAATAGTTGAGAGTTTTTAAATTCTAATGGTTTATAATTGTTTTCAATATTACTTACTCTTTCATCAAGTGACTCTACTTTATTTATAAGTCTTACATAATTTTCATTAGTAACAAGTGATCTTTCTTCATTGATAGCATAGCCTTTTATTAAATAGTCTTGTATTATATTACTAGCCCATTGTCTAAAAAGGACTCCTCTTTTTGATTTAACCCTATAACCAACAGAAATTACTACATCTAAATTATAATATTTAACATTATATACTTTACCATCGTTTGCAGTATGTGCAAAAAATGCACAAACTGAATCTTCCAATAGTTCTCCTTCAAGAAAAATATTTTTAATATGCTTGCTAATTACTGATCTATCTCTTTCAAACAATACAGACATTTGTTCTATGCTAATCCATATCGTTTTTTCTAATGGAGAAATATTGACGTCTAATTTAACTTCCTCATCGACAAATTTGACAATTTCATATTTATTCATAATTTATCACCTCTATTAAATAATTTTGCAATTTGATCTAAAGTTAACCAAATGGTTTCTTCTTCTGGGCTTACATTTACTTCTAATTCAAATTCTCCATCAATAAATTTTACAATATCATAATTACTTGTTTTATTCATATATCTCCTTTAGTTTAAGTGGGTTAATAATTCTTTAATTAGTTCTTTATCTGATTCACTAATTGTACTTATCTTTTTTCCTAAATCTTTTATTGAATGTTCTAAATGATATAGTTTATCTCTATCTATAATGATATATCTATCATGTACTTTTTTAGTATTCTTTTAACTATTCTATTTCCCTCATTTCGAACTGTTTCCATTTTGGAAATTGTTGATGCTTCTTCTAACTCATTTGATAAAATAATATTTTTTATGTGTTTATTAACCGCAGGTATTTGCACATTAAATAATAAAGCAAATTGATTTAACTCTATATCCTACAGAAATAATAACATCTAAATCATATAAATATACTAACTTATCTGAGTTTGCAATTTGCGTTTTACGCAAATTCCTTTGTGAATTAATTTCTTCTTCATTTAATGCCTTTTTTATGTGCCGACTAATTCTACTAATATCTACACCAAACAAAATAGCCATTTGTGATTGTGTCAGCCATATAGTTTCACTGTATGGATCAATATTAACATCTAATTCTATGTTATCATCTATAAATTTAACAACTTCATATTTTGTTTCACTCATTACTTATCACCCCTCATAATAAATTTTATATACTTTATACTTTTCACATTTTTAAAATAGTTATTTTTTAAAAATTAGTTCAAATGCAAAATATGCAACTAAGCTAACTTAGATAATTACATAATATATTTTTACATCTAACTCATAATTCTTCTAGCTTGTCGAATTTCCAATGTGCATTTTTTGCACATTGCTTTTTTCATCACATTCATAGTCATCAATATATTCTTCTGATACACCATATCTTTTCTCTAGTACTCCTGGATATAACTCATGAAGTAGTTTAACACCAACAACACGCATTTTTTGCGTGTTGTTAAAATATTCCAATTCTTTATCTACAAAAATGTTATTTATGTGTTTTCTTATTGTTTTTTCATACGTCCAAATAATAAAGCCATTTGACTTGCAGTCATCCATATGGTTTCTTCTTTTGGGCTTACATTTACTTCTAATTCAAATTCTCCATCAATAAATTTTACAATATCATATTTTGATTCTTTATTCATATTTGTCCTTTCATTAATATATATTCCTCTATTAATATAATACTAAAAAATAAGTATTTTACTTTTTTCTTTTAAAAATTTTTATATAAAAAAAGAGATGATTTTAAATCATCTCTTTACTATTTAATACTTACTCTTACTTCACCCATTGCAGGTTTTTCAATAATACTTGATTCAATTAATTGAACACAGTGTACTTGATAGCCATCAGGAAGTTCACTTATTGTGAAAGTAAATTCCGTAATATTTTTTTCAATTAAGAAGGCACTTAAATCATAATAAATTGCCATCTTGCCTTTTGAAGCAGTAATTACACTTGTAATAGTACCAGTTGCTGTATTACCTTCAGCATCAATATAGCTTACATTTAAAACTACTGGAGTTGTTTCTATAATATCAACAACAATACCACTTGAATTCTTTAAATATAATGCCAACATGAAATGTAGACCTTCATGTCTAGCGTCACCAACAATTGAATCAATAACTACATATTTGTATAAGCCATCAACTACACCTAAAGATTTATATGTAGAAGCAGAAATATCATATTCTCTTAAATAATATTGATCTGTAAGAATAATTTCTTTTAATCTTATTTCACTTAAAGATACATTATCTATTCTAAAGTAATAATAAATTCTTTCATCATTACTAAATTCTACTTCATATTTATTATAGTCAATCTTATCTACATTAATTGTTGAAACCAATTCTTCTTTATATGTATTTGTAGTAGTATCAAAATAACTTCCATAGATGTCAACGTTACCTGTTGAATAACCTAATTCTAAACTTAATTTATTAATACCATATTCAACTAAACCAGAGCTTATAATAGTATTATTATCTTCATTATCTTCTAAACGAATAACACCATTAGATATTGCACTATTAGTCATAAAAATATCTAAATAATTGAATAATGTATTATCTTTAAATTTATATGTATTGCCATCAACAGTTAAACTTGTATCTCTACTTGGAGTAAGAGCGAAGATCTTTCGTTGTAATGAAGTTTCATTCTTAAACTCATCAAAACTTCCTTGTTGATCTTGAATAGGTTTATTCGCAAATGACTTACCTGTTCTCTTACCTTGAACATAGAAATCATATTCTTTATAATTTTCGTTTTTCAACTCATCATCTTTACCTGGATCATAATATCCAACAAATACTACATCGTTATCGATATTACCATATCCATCTTTATTACTAGATTTGTCATATCCATTTGGTGGAGTAACAACAAAGTAATAAACTTCAGATACTGCTTCTTTTCCAGCAAGGAAATCTCTAAATTTTGGAGTATCAATAAAGTCTTCTTCATTATTAAGTTTCTTGAATGCACTTAATAACATATTGCTTGCGCCACCTTCACCTACTACATATGTTCCAACAGATGAAGATGTAGGAGTTGAACTATCATTAATAAATAAATTATAATAAACTTCTATTATTGTTCCCTTTTCTAATAATTTAGGAACTAATTTTAATTTATTGCTTTCTTTATCAAACACTTGATCAAAGAATTGAATATATAAATCTTTGTCTAAATCTAAATTTCTTTCTGGATTATCGCTAATGCCACTATCATAAATATATGATTTAGAAGGATTACCTTCATCATCTACTGAATTCTTATGGTTAACTACATACTTAAATGTATAAATACCATCTTCAGGTAATATTTCATCAGTAACTTGAGCAGTATTTTCACCAACTATAACTTCTGAATTACTAACTGATGTAACAATTACTAAGTAACCAGTAATCTTTTCAGGAGCTATAAAGTATAAATACATATCTTCATGATATTTTTCAATTGTAATTTCATTGATAGTTTGTGTTGAAGTTCCTCTGTTAGATATAACATAAGCTTTAACATCAGCTTCCCCGACGAAACCATCTTCTTTTTCAACTGAGAATACATAGCCTTTATTAGCATTAATAGGAACAGCAATTGTTCTATTAACCATATTACTATATTCATCATCTTTAATTTCGATCATAAATGTATCTTTAAATCTAGACATTATGCTTGTACCAGGAGCTTCAACAAGTTCAATTAAGAAGTTCCATCTAGCATAGAATGTATAAGATGTATTAATTGGAATTGAAGTATCTTTCAATTCATCAAATGATACACCATAAGAAACAACTGAACTTGCTTCATTAACTAAGAAGAAACCAGTACATAAATAACCATCAATAACACTAGTTGCTTCTTGTAAGAAATCATTAATTTCTTCAGTGCGAGATGTAAAATAATTTGAGAATGTATCTCCACCTAATACTTTAAATGTTAGTGTTTGTTCTCCAGTATAATTTGGATTAAATGCTTCACATTGTAAATCAAATGTAATACTATAAACAACATTCATTTCAATCTCAATATCAATATCTCCATTAATTGATGTATTAGGAATTACTAGTCGATAACTTGAACTATCTAAATCCCATGCTTTTTCACCTTTATCATTTGTAATCCATAAATGATTAGTAAGTTGAGCAGCATCTAATAAATTAATAGAAGTGCTACCTATTGTAATATTAAATTTAGTAGGAATACCACCATAGTGTTCCATACAATTTATATCTAAAATATAATTTTTGTTTGATGTTGCATATGTTAAACCAGAAACTTCAGCACCGATTGCAGAGTATGTAACATCAACAGTTGAAACTAAAGAAACATTTACAAGTTTAGAATCACCAGAAGTTCCAGTACCATTCTTAAGAGTTGCGGTAATAGTTCCTGATGCTGTTCCGGTAGCAGCAACGAATTCACCGTTAGTCTTCATAGTACCTAAACCAGAAGATATTGTATAATTTACATAGTCAACGTTAAGTTCACTATTATATTCCGGATAAATTGGATCACCATTAGAATCAGTTCCAATTGGCAAATCATTAATTCTAGTAAATACTGGTATTAATTTAGTAACACTATCTTGATTAGAATCACTTTGCTTAATTAGATAAGGATTGCTTGAAGAACCTAAATTTTCAACTTCTTTATAGTTAATAGGTGGAGTATAATCAGCATAAGTTAAATACTCAATAACTCTTTTATTAGCTTTAATATCTAATTGGAAACCAGATGACAAATAATTAGTACTACCAATCTTAAATCCAATATTAATAATTGTATCATTTGTAATTTCTGTATTTGGTGTAAATACAAATTCATAAACCGTATTACTACCAGATGCAGTATTTGTGAATGTATATGTACCTTCTTCACTAGTAATATCAATAACATTACCACTTGCATCATAGAAGATTGGAGTTAGCGCAGATTCACCAGAATCAATCTTAAATGCTATTTTAATTTGTGGAATATTATCTCTTACTTTAATTGTATATTTATCTTTAAAACTAATTGTTCCAATATTTGTATCTATATCACTTTCTGTATAACCAATATCTTCAACATCATCATATGGATAATTTAAGTTTTTAAATATAGAATCTTGATATTTATATTCAGCACTTCCACTTGGATATGTAATGCTAGGAGCAGTAATATCTCCTGCATCTTGTGCTCCACCATTATATACTAATACAGTACCTAATTTAAACCAACCAGCTCCATGTAAATCATCAATTGATGTATATGAAGTAGGTGGAGTTGTATTACCACCCTCTCTTATATTTACATAAACATCTGCATTATTAGAAGTTTTAGTGTCTCCATCATAATTAATTGTCATACCAGTATTGACAGCAAATATACTGTCATCTTGTAAAACTACATAATACTTAGAACTTGTTTTATAATTTGTACCTAAATTACTAAATAAATCAAATGCTGTACTATTATTTAAATTTTGATTAGCAAAATCTAAAGCAGTACCTTTAGTGGCACCAGTTGCATTTTGTAAAACATAGAATGAATTGGTAGGATTATTGTTTCCATCCTTAGCGCCTATACCATATTTTGTTGATCCAGTTTTTCCTTCTGCAATCAATTTAGCATTTGAATAATTATCTTCAATTGTACCAGCATAAGTATAAGATACAACACCACCACAAACTGCAGAACCATTTTCACTTCTAGCAATAACGTTAGTATCAAAAACACCAGAATTGCTAACATTAAGAGTAGAAGATGAACTTACACCAAAAATACCCCTTGCATAATGCGATCTAGCCACCAACCCAGCAGCATATGAACTTAGATGATCCCAGTTTATTGATGCGTTAGATTTATGTATAGATTGAATATCAGAATTATAAACATAAGTATTTGTAATATTTAGTGTACCATTCCATGTCATAACCCCTAATATTCCACCGGTAAATAAATCTATATTTTCATTTGCATTTCCATACACTCTACTATTTTCTACAGAACAATTTTCAATACTATTTGTTATAGCAACATTGCAATATATAGCCCCTATTAAACCACCAATATATATATCGGGATTATCATATTCTTCAATAACAGTTGCTGCGCCATATATATTTCCATTCAAAACTTTACAATGTTCAACACTAATATCAACACTACCATCTTGTTCTTTAATAAAACCTATCAATCCACCGCAGAATGCTGAATCAGGGGATTGATGACATTGCATTTGAATATAATCTTCATCACTTTCAGAACCATAATAAGTTGAAAAACTTACACTTCCATATCTTATCAAACCTATTAATCCGCCAGTATAGTTTTCACCTTTATAGTCACCATTACTAGTAAACCAGCTTTGCACTCTACCTGGAATTGTATTTTGAATAGATGTAATCTTTAATGTTGTTCCACAAACCTTATCTTTTAATGTTGCGGAAGTAATTCCATCTTCTTTATATTCTTTATTATAATCGAATCCCGCAAGTTGAATATTATTAATAGTCGATTTTGTTGATGTTGAAGGACCTTCAAATCTGCCAATAAATCCACCAGCATGTACATTATTACCTTCCGCATTTAATTGTTTATCATATGATAAACCTTCAACTCGTAATTCTGAATCATTTAAATATAAATTAATATATTCATAATTTACATTTTGTGAATAACCAATAAATCCTCCACCAGTTACATCACCGATAGCATCAGAACTTAGTTCTCTAGTTGCAATAATTGAAGTAGTATTACTATAAACATTCATATAATTAAAAGTATAGCTATCATCAGTATTCTCATAAGAAGAAACTATTAAACCAACTATACATTGATTTGAAATATCTCCACCACCACTAGTTGTTGAAGATTGAGTAGCTTTAATTGTTAGTTTATAGTCTTCAGGAGAAATTAAAATGTCTGAATAATCACCAGATGTACCTCTAATTTCAAATAAGCCTAAACCTACCAAACCACCACTTATAGCTTTACCCTTTTCACCAGTACAAGTACCATTATTCTTAGATTCAATATATAAATTTGCATTAAATATAAAATCATATCTATAGTAGATTTTTTCATTATCTACTTTTTGTTCTGTAATATTTTGTTTGAATTCATTAGTTCCTTCTAAGTAAGCTGTTTCAACTCTTGCGAATAAACCAGCTGTATATAAATTAGCTGAACTACTACTGTCTGCAGAAGTTGCTGTAATATTAGAAGTAACATCTTTATTTGTAATTTGGAAATTGATTTTTCCAATAAGAATTTTTTGTGTAATACTTGTTGCAGAATTTATATGTCCAATTAAACCTGAAACATATGCATTACCATTATTTATTGTTGCAGCGATATTTTCTGCTCCTGTACCAGAGATACGAATATTTTTAATATATAATTTTTTAGCTGAAGAATTTGTTGTTGCTTCATATTTACCAAATAAATTTGCCATGTAAATATTTGAATTATCTGCTGAACTATTAACAGTTGCAGCATAACCTGAAACTTGAGCTAGCATATCATTTACATAAGTATTACGTGCAAGACCTGCAAGTAAACCTGTATGAATATTAGTTTGACTCTCAGATTTAATAATCCATGCAGCATCTTGACCATTTGCAACTACATTAGCGTATTCTTCAACTCCGCCTTCCATATAACCAAATAATGAACCAGCATAAATTCCGCATGCAGTTGTAGATTTAATTTCAATAGATTGTCTAGCAAGAGCATTAACATTATATATAAATGCACCAGTAGAATAACCAGCTAAACCACCAGCATAAACATTTGAAGTTGCAGATTCATTCTTAGTAATACCTATAGATGTTTCAACTTCAAGGTTTCTTACCACGGCATTATTTCCTAGATAGCCGAACAATCCATAGTATAAATTTCCAGCATTTTGTTGGCCTTGAATAGTAAGAGAAATTGTAGAAATATTGTTTTCATTTAAACCACACATTACACCTTTGAATGAGTAATCGTGAGTTGCATCTATATACTTACCAATACCAATAAACGGCATATTTCCATCTTTATCTAAATAAGCAAAGTTTTGAGAAACCAAATAATAACCAGTTTGTAATCTTGCAAAGAATGTGTTATTAATTGCATTAATTTTTGCTGTATCATTTGCAAGAGCTTTCCAATCTGTATCACCTGCAAACATATCTTCATAGAATTGCTTTAAAGTAACACTACTATCATTAGCAGCAACTGCAGTATAAATGTTTGCATTAAAATCAGCGGCAGTAACACCATTTCCTTTTTCAAATGCTTTTTGAATTAAGAATAAATCTTTAGCACCTTCAATTAAGAAACGATTACCCATATATTTGCCAGTATCTTTTGAAGTAGCATCTCTTCTTTCAGTATCTATTCTTATATCTTGAGTAGGAGTAAATGTTAAATGTGAACTGGTTTTTCCATTTACGTCAGTATAATCATTGCCTTCTAAATCAGTTGCAATCCATTTAGTAAATATCTTCAATTCATTAACCGCAATGATTGTTACTTCAGTATTTTTTTCTACTAAATAAATATCATGAATAACATCTGATCTGAAATTATCACTTCCTGGTTCATCTCCAGGTAAATCTTGCTTATAAAGTGAAACACCAGAACCTGTTACATATACGCTAACAGTTGAATACTTATCAACTACTATTTCATAATGAGTAGCAGTAGCAGCTTCTGTCTTATTAGGTTTTATTGATAAAATACCAATCAGAACTGCTACGCAGACGATTAATATCATAGTTACTATTGAACCTAATATATAAAATTTCTTAGAGCCATTCTTCATGGTCTTTATCTCCTTTCTAATTATTCTTGTTCTTCTTCATATTTATAAACTACTGTTAAACCATCAGTTGCATTTGATGGAAGAGTAGCTTGAGTAATATCCAATTCTGAATATCCACCCCAATTATTTTTATCATAAGCAACATAACCAATAGGTGATGTTGTTCCAGTTGCTAAAGCATCATTATAAACATACACTTTAGCAATCATACATGCATTTTCACTTGTTGGTAAACAACTAAAACTAAAACTTGCTGATTGTGGTACATACATTGTAAGTGAACCATAATTTTTTGATTGATTAATGGATTCAACAAATGGTTTTGAAATATCTGTTCCATCAGTAGTTGAATCGAATACTCCAGACATTACACCATTTTGACTATTATGAATAAAATTAAAATCATTTTCATTTACTATCATATCTTTCCATTCAAACACAACTTTAAATGGTCTAGATGAATATTTAGTATTAGTCGTTAAGCCATTATTTACATTTCCTAAACTATCATATTTGAATATATCATATGTTTGAACATGAACATCAACCATATCTATTTCAAATTCTTCAACATTCTTAGTTGAAAATACAATATATCTATTTGAAACAACTATATCAATAATATAAACTTCTTTATATGGTTTTTCTAGTTGAATAACTAATGAAACTTTTTCCGTAGAACCAACTTTCATTTCACTTGAGTCAGTCCGAGTTAGTTTAACTGTAACATTATGTACTTTACCTACAGCACTTTCCTTTCTTTCTTCATAAGAGAATAAGTAAGGATACTCTACATTTGCACCTTCAATTTTTTCACCATCATTTTTTATAATTGAAACATCATATTTATAAGAATCTTTTTCAATTAATTGAGGTTTACCCCAAACATCTTTAACATATAATGCAGGAGCACTTGCTAAAGCAGAACTTTCAATTTCATAACCATTCTCATTATAAAATGTATCTATTGTTTGAATATTGTATGTAATATCACGTTTAGTTACATCTTCGCCAATATAATTCATAATTTCAAAATTAACATAACCAACGCCATTTTCTAAAGCTACTACAGCCCCATCACCTGTATTATCACAATATAAGTCTGTATAATGAGCTATTATTTCATCATGTTCTCTTTTAATATATCTTGTCTTTGTATCAGTGACTAATAATGAACAAACCATAACTGTTAAAACAGCAACTAATATTATTAATACTGATAACAATCTAAAAAATCTTTTTCTAGCTTGCATAAACCCTCCTACTTATTCGCAGCATCTATGAATAGATATATTGTCAATGTTGCACCAATATAATCTTCCTTAGATGTAGCTTCAACTTGTCCATCTAAAATGACTTGTACTTCAAACGCATATTTAGATTCAGTAGCAGGAGTACCTAAATACTTAGGTAAGTCCAAATTTCTATCTTGAGGTAAATCAGTATATGTAAGTGGTTTACCATCTGTACCAATTTCTGCATATTTTATTATACAGTTAAATGAATAACTTGATTGTTTAGTAGGCATTTGTAGAATTGCTGTAGCTGATACGTGATACTCTGCTTCAACACTGTTATACTCAGTTCCTGTTTCATTTTTATTACTTACAGTAAATGTATATCTTAGTTCATCTCCAGGAGCAACGTTCATAGTTTCAATTACATTTTTAGATCCTACCTGAACACCATCTTTCATAATTGGAACATCAATAGGAACACCAATAATTAATTGGTCACCACGATATAAATCTCCTCTTATATATTCGAAGTATAACTTTTCACCTAATGTAAAGTCAGCTTCAGTTTTATTTGTAGAAACATATTTTGATAGAGTAGATGATGTAAAATATACAAGACCTACTAAAGCTATGTAAAAGACAATTAGAATAATTCTTTTCTTATTCTTCATACATCATCTCTCCTTTCAATTAATTTTCTTTTTCTTCTTCTTTGTATACTTTTTTATGTAATAAAGATAAACCCTCTATTACTAAAAACCCTCCACCAAGTATTATAACAACACCTAATGGTGATAATATAAATTCCATGAATTTAGAATAATTTCTCCAAACCCCTTTTACTTCTCCTATTATATTATCCACATGAAATGGTGTATCAGCACTCGTATTACCTTCTTTATTAATACCTTGAGTAGTAATCATTTCACCATTTATTTCGATTATTTTATGAGTAGTAGGTTTATTGGTATCTGTTTCATAAGTTACTACCATACCTACTTCATAATCATTTTCAACTCTTTTTTTAACAAAAATTAAATCACCTTTTGATAAAGAATCTTCACTTTCTTCATCATACATACTCCAAGATGAAACTTCATACAAATAATATCCAAACATCTTTGCTGGTTCATCTTTATGTATTAATCTTTGCACTATATAATACCCAAATATTATAATCAAAACAATCATAATACCAAAAAGGATATATTCACTAATTTTTAATATTTTCTTAGCCATATTTACTAATCTAATTGTTCAACCTTTATTGTCATTTGAACTGAACATGTTAAACCATATTGTAAGTATGATAATGATTCTTGATATAAATCATTATCATGAATAAATTCTCCATGAACATTATATCTACAAAAATCTAATATTTGTTGTAATCTTTTATAATTAGGAGCATCAGTAACAGCAGCTGTAATTTGATTCATGATTTCAGTTTCTGATATTGTTCCATTAGCATCAGTATCAGTAAAACTTAAATAAGCTTTAATTGTATTTTCATCTTCAGTTTCAATAATCTCACTATAATACTTAATTAATTCTGAACCTTGGTAGTCACCTATAAACTTAAAGTATGGTTCCCCATTTCCACCAAAGCTTGAAGTGAATATTTGATAATCAAAGAAATAGCAATCTCTATAAGCAAATACATATGTTTTTGCTTCATCAGGTCCATCACAATTTTTATCCATACACAATCCACATTCAGCACATATAGTGTGTACATGTTCTTCATGTCCTAAACATTTTTCTGAATCTTGTCCATTACAATTTGCATCTACACATAATCCACATTGTGGACATTCTATATGTGTATGTTCCCCTTCGTGTCCAAGACATTTTCCATAAGTTTTTCTTCCTATTTCTTCATACTTAGCAGTAAAATCATTAGGTAGATCATTCGCATCGAATATCTCAAAAGTTTTATAAACCTTTGTGTCAGAAACTCCTGTTCCTCCACCTTTATCTTGACCAGTGGCCCAATTAATACCAATTGTAATATTTGAATTTGTATCATTCATAGTAAGTTTTTTAATAGCATCTGTTAATCCAGCAATTTCACTTACCTTTATATCTTTATAATAGTAATAAACCAAATTACCATGAACTTCTTCAGAATCTAAATTAAAACTTTGTGCAGTTGTTGTAAATACTTCATACCCTGAATTAGTAACTACTTCTGCATAAGCTTTTTTCTCTTCATCTGATTTAGCATCATATTGAGCTTTTGTAATTGTAGTAACTACAGGATTATCATCAACAATAGTAGTCGTTTGATATGCAATATTTAAAGAATCAATTGTAGATTTATAAATAGTAATTTTTATAGTAACTGGATTAGTAATTACTTCTAACTCGCTATCTTTTAAGAAATTCCAATTAATTGTTTCTTCAGTTCCATCAAATGTAGTATGATCAATTCTAAATCTAAATGTTGTATCATTACTTAAAGCTGCATTAACTTCTGAACTATTTGAAATTTCAATAAACCAGTTGCCAGTACTACCAGTAGATAGTGTAGTACCAAATCCTGTATCTAAACTAATTTCAGCTCCATCTTTTTTAGATATTGTTTTAATATCCCATTTAGCAATTCTTCCCGAATCTGTTCCTGATACCTCAGAACGATATTTTGCGGAAGATGTTGACTGTTTGAAATTGCCACTAATTGACAAAATACCAAACACTACTAAAACAAATACTAAAAATATCCACTTATCTTTTAAGAACTTTATCATATTAGTGACTCCTTTCTAAAAACTATTTAACAAACTGTGTTGTTATCTTAACAACTACTGTATAAGTAGCTGCCCCTTCAATACCTAATTCAGTTTGTTTTTTATCTGTATCAGCCCAACGCCAATCCAATCTAAACTTTTCTTTTTCTTTTGCTTTAACAAGTATTTCACTAGCTTTTAATACATCATAGTTAACCCATGAATCATTACCACCAACTAGATACTCTCCATCATAATATAAACGATATTCAATATTTAAATTCCATTCATTTTCTTCATCAAAATCAAATGCAATATAACAATCTGCATAATTATCGTTAGTAACATAGAAATGATATGCAGACTCATATTCTGGAACAATTAATTTTCTGCTATATGCATCTAATAAAATATTCCATTTATCTACTACTACACCACCATCATGCTCACTAATAATAACATTTTCTGGTTTTACTAAATAACCTGTACTATGTAAATTACCTAAACCTAAAGCTAATACTAAAGCAATTAGTAATGCATAAATAATAACTCTTGTAATAATCTTTAATTGATTATAAATAGTTCCAACATATTTTTCATCAGCTGTATAAACGTTTAACGCTCTATCAACCTTACCCACAACAACATTATTAGTTTCATTAATAATATTGTATTGTAATCCAATATGTCCAAGAATAGGTGCATATTCAAGCTTCATAGTAGATGCTTCTTGCACTTTAGAGATAAATACAGGATCACTTGTTAAGATTTTATTACCTTTAAATCTTGCGACAGATTTAAACTTAGGCGTTCTAATCTTACGATACCAAGCATAATAACTTAGCATTTTCTTACTTTTTCTAGCCATCTATGCCCCTCCTTCTATATATTTTATTACTTATCAAAAAATACAATCACTTATATTCTTTGATAAATAATAAGATATATGCTATCAAACCACCAAATTGGCCACACAATTTGGTGGTTTATTATATAGCTATATTATTTTTTTGTTTTTTAAATTCTGTTGTCTAAAAATTAGTCAACTTGTACAAATGTGAATTTAGCGTCTACTTTACCTGTTTCAGGGGCAAGACCTAAACCAGTATCAGTTGCATTTCCGGCAGCGTCTACTTCGAATACCCATCTCCAATAAACTGTAATTTTAACTTCAGCAGATTCCATTGCCATAGTTACTTTAGATCCTTCAGCAATATCTAATGTGTTAATATCCTTTGTCCAACTATCATCCGCACCAGTTAAAGAGAATTCTAATGGTAAATTACCAGTGTATGTATAATCAACATAGTAAGCAGCAGTAACTTCTGATTCATTTTTCATATTAAATTCAAATTTACCAGCAGTACCAGGGGCAATTAAATTACCCTCAGCTTTAACATTTACTTCTGCAGAACCATCTACATTTGTAATTGTATCGAATAAATCTACTTCAATAGCAGCAGCGCTTGTAGCTGTACTACCTTCAAATTTAACATCCCATTTAGCAACTTTTGCAGTATCAGTTCCTTCAGCAGTTGAAGTATATTTAGCCCAAGTACCAGATACTAATGATAAAGAAACTAAAGCTACCATAACAGTAAAGATACCTAAAATAAATAATCTATTTTTTCTCATTTTTTTCGTCTATCCTTTCTAAATATTTTTTTTATAAGTTTTTTATAAAAAAGTTATAAACTTTATGTGTATAGAGCTTGTGACTAGCTTTATACCAAAATTAGTTAGCTGAAGAATTACTCTTCAGGTTGATCAGTTACAGATTCTGTAACTTCTAAAGTTTCAGAAGATTGTTGCTCTTCTTGTTGTTGTTTTTCAGCTCTTAGTCTTGCAAGTTCAGCTTCAAGTTCGGCTTTTTCTGAACTTACTTGATCGTTTTCCTTACGCTTTTGGAAGAAGTCAACCACTAATATCGCAACAAGTGGTACACCGATTAATACGATAACACCAGTTGGTGTTTGGAAGAACATTGCCATGTCCCCTGCACCTGCTACTCTACCTGTGTATTTACCTACAACCTGTTCATATTTGACTGGGTCTCTATCGTACCCTGGAGAATAGTCCCCTTTTGTTTCAAATGAACCGTCTTCATAAATACTTACGATTCTGTGAGTTATAATACTTCCTTCTTTATCGTTGGAAATGTATGTAATAATATCTCCTACTTCTAAAGTTTTAGGATCTACTTTTTTAACAAAAATTAAATCACCTTTATTAAAAGCACCAGTGCCTGCTTTTTTATCAATTGTCATTGAGTCTGATATAACAATTAATGGTGCAGTATTAAATACCATTGGTACTTCTTCTGGTTTAGTTAACCCTTTAACTACAATTGTAAGATTAATCATTATGATTGGTAGGAATATAACGATTAGTATAATACCTACAATATTAAGAGTCGTTAATTTCTTTTGATTTTCCATATATTCTATGCCTCCTAAGAATATAAACGAGATATTAGGAGTATCTAGTACCCCATTTTAATCTATTTATGTTCTTATTTTACTATTTTTTCTTCACTTTTGCAAGTAATGTACTAAATGCCAAGCCAATAAGAAGAAAAAATTACTTTTTTTATATGAATATTATACTATTTTTAGTTAAATTTAGTCAATGTTTTCTAAAAATTTGGTAAAATTTAACTAAAGAATTTCACCTAAATTTCAGCAAACTACAATAGCCATTATACTATTTTTATTTCAAAGGGTAAAGAAATATCGCTCAAAAAACCAATGAAAGTGTTTTCATCAAAAGGAATTTTCCAGAAAAAAAAAAAAAAAAGCGGAAAAAATCAAAAAGCAACAGTATGGGAAATACTATTGCTTTTTCTTTAATGGGATTAAAACATTTACTGTTTTTTGGTATGTTTGATATTCTGGATATTTGTTCATTAAACGTTTTTCCATCATTGGAATACTCACAAATACAAACATTAATAAATTTACTAATGGGCCTAAGAATAGAATCCACATGTTACTATTTATAGAGATTAATAATAGATATGCTCCAAACCAAAAGATGATTTCACCAAAGTAATTTGGATGTCTTGATACTTTCCAAAGACCTGTATTTATTAAAGTTTTTGGGTATTTTTTTCTATGAATATGTGATTGAAGATCAGCTAATAATTCAATTATTAATGCTGCAAGCATTATAATAATGGATAAAATACTTGATAAATTAAACTGATTAGTAATTGTACCATTATTTACTGTATCAAAAAAACAAATCGGTGCTAACATTAAAAGATATGTAACTAGTGTTGGAAACATATGAATCCCCAATAAATTTAATAACGGCCAAAGTTTAGGATGTTCGTTTCTAAATTTTGTATATCGCCAATCCTCATAATCTAATCCTTTGAAAGTATATGCCCAATTAAGCGTTAATCTTATACCCCAAAGAATAATTAATACTAACATTAAGATTGAAAGTGGATGTGTAACTTTTCCCATATCAAATAGCATTACTGCAGTTATTATAGGAAATACACTCCAGTATGGATCATAAACTGAAGAGTTTTGAAGCATACAAGAAAATAAGAAGATGACTAGGGTTGCAGAAACTGTCATTAATAAAACCTTTAACAATAGGTGTATTTCAAACATATCGTATATTAATTGACCTGTAAAAAATGCTACTATATACATTACCGTAAGTAAAATATAGCCAATTATGCGATCTTTAATTTGTTTTTTCATAATTAATCCTCTAATATTTCTTTATCTAAATTGTAATATAATCCGTCTAAATTAAATCTTTGTCTTTCTTCATTCACAAACACATGAACAATAATATTATTTAAGTCAACTAAAAACCAACTAGAATCACTTGAATCCGCATAACCTTTAACTAATATGTTATTTTCTTCCGCGGCATCTCTTAAATATTCTACGGCCGCATGACCTTGTCTAGATGAAGTTGCGGTTGTAATAATAGAGTAGTCAAAAAATGGAGTTACTTCTTGAATATTATAAACTATTATATCTTTTAAAACAGCTTTATCTATTGCTTTTAAAACAATTTCAAGTTCTTTGTTTTTAAACTTCATTAAATACCTCCTTATATTCTAAATATGCATCAAATGTATTTTGTTCTATTGGTTTATTAATATCTTTTAAATGAAGAATTGTGTGTTTTATTAATAAATAAATACCATATTCAAAATCTTTAAAGACCTCTTCTCTTAACATATCAACATCAGGATAATTTCTAGACTCTTCTATTGCATCGCTTGCATAGATTAATTTTGTTAATAAACTCATTCCTTTTTTTCCTGTTGTATGATAATAGATGGCTTCAAAGATTTCTTCATCTTGGATATTTAATTCATCTTTTACTAAATAAGCTCCAAGAAAAGCATGAACTAAACTAGGATATTCTTTATAATAATCAATTTGTTCTTTTGTGAAATATTTTTCAATTAGTTTAAATTGAGTATCAATATCAAAGACTTTCGCATAATCATGAAGAAGTGCTGTTACTTTAACTAATTCTTCGTCAAGACCTAAGTTATGATGTTTATTTAACTTTAATGCCATTTTTACAACATATAAGCTATGATTTAAACGCATTTGATCTTTGGGATTATTACTAAAGCGTTTAATCATCATTTGTTCTAAATTATGATAATTCATCATAATCAAGTGTTACCATAACCATTTCAAGATGAGTTATAGTAATTTCTCCACTTCCTTTAATATGCACAATACCAATACCTGATAACCAGATGTTAATACTGTTTTCCACTTTAACTTTTACTAAATGATTTTTTCCATACATTTTTAGTTCTTCTTCATTAAATGGTGGAACAATTTCTTTAAATTTTAAGTTTTCATATGCTTTTTCTGCATTCATTGTTTTAGTTCGATGAATGTATAATTTATCACTTACATAAAAAGAAGCACTTAATTTTTCACACTTAAAGTCCATTCGAACAAGACCCCCTAAGTAAATAGTTTGTTCTTCTTTTAATTGATAAGTTTTAACTCTTATAAAGTTTTTTGGAACTAATATTTTTAAAGTTTCAAGTGGTGCACATGATAGAATACTTCTTTCATTTAAGTATCCTGGTGTATCAATTAAGTAACACTCTTTACCTTGATGGTTCTTTCCTACACCTATTTTAATTAGGTTTGTTGTAGTATTTGCTTCCATTGAAGTAGTAATTAAATCAACAGTTTTGGCATATTTTTTTAAGACTAAATTAATGAATGTTGATTTGCCAACAGAGGTTGAACCAATAATATAAATATTATTTGATGGGTAATGTTTTTTATTTAGATTTGCGAACATTCTTTCCATAATAACATCAACATTATGTTCTTTATAACAAGAAATAAAGAACACATTTTTAGTATCAAGACCATTATCTTTTGATATTTTTTCAATCTTTTCTTTAATCTTATTTAATTTTAAATCTTTTGGAAATAAATCAGATTTATTGGCTAGAATCCAAACAGGATTATTTCCAACGATTTTTTTAATATCCGGAATTATACCAGTATAAATATCTAAAGCATCTATCATTAATAAAACTAAACAGTTTTCATTTTTAATGTTTTGAAGCAAAGTCATATATTCATGATGTTTTTGTTTAACTAATTCTGGATTACTCATTAAATTTAAATTATCTAAACTATAATCTAAATTATGATGTCTAATCATAAAGCATCTTTTACAATATGCTTTACTTTCTGCATCAGATGAAGGGGGAATATAACCTGGTAATAATTCATTTGTTGTTTGGAGAATTGCTCCACAACCTATACATCTACTCATAGTTCTTCAATCTTTCTTCCTATTTCTATATTTTCTTTTTTAATTTGTCTAATTATGCTTTTTTCTCTTATTCTGTTTATTTTAGTATACCATTTTTGGGTTTTCGTATCGATTGTCTTAACAAGAATAGAATATGAATTTAATCTATTAAAAGCTAAAATATCTGTAACTAATTGATCTCCAAGACCAATTACTAAATTAGTATTAATATTTAATTCTTTTAAATATTTAGTTAATTTATTAATTTTTGGTTTATGAGCTTTTTCTAAATAACCATTAATATTAAATGCTTTACTAAATATTTCTAATCTTTTCTTCTTATTATTAGATACTAAATAAATCTCAAAACCAATATTTTTAATTTCTTCTATTCGATTGATTAAATCTTTTGTTGGATATTCCATTGTATATGGAGCCAAAGTATTATCTAAATCACTAATAATAATTCGATACCCTTCATCATATAATTTAACAAAGTCAATATCATCAATTGATTTAACAACTTCTCTTGGAGTATACTTCATAAACATCACCTATTTTATATTATACTAAATTTTGATGATTTTGTCTAACAATACAAGGAGTTTTTAAATGTTAAACTTATTATCTTTTTTAATTATCCCTTTTATGGGGTCTATTAATTCGGAAAGTTTTCCTAGAGTTTTAAGTAGCGAAGAAGAATTAGAATTATTAAAAAAAGCAAGTCTTGGAGATATTGATGCTAGAAACTTGCTTATTGAACACAATTTAAGATTAGTTGCTCATATTATTAAAAAATATGAAAATACTAGAATTGATAAAGAAGATTTATTATCAATCGGTTCTTTTGGTCTAATTAAAGCAGTGGATTCATATAAATTAGAAAGTGGCACAAAACTGGCAACTTATGCATCACGTTGTATCGAAAATGAAATACTAATGTATTTAAGAAGCAATAAGAAAAATAAAGATGTTACTTCTTTGAATGTTTCAATTGGTGAGGATAAAGAAGGTAACGAAATTAAATTATATGATATTATTGAAGATCCTAGTCCATCTATTATATCTACACTTGTTAATGATGAATATTTAAATAAATTAAAAGAAGCTATTAAGACTTTAGATGAAAGAGAATTAGATATTATATCTCGAAGATATGGTCTAAATGATTATCCAGTTGAAACCCAAAAAGAAATAGCTTCTAGCTTAAAAATAAGCAGAAGCTACGTATCTAGAATTGAAAAGAGAGCTTTAACCAAGATTTATTTATTCTTAAAAAATAATCTTTAATGCTTTAAATTTCTTGTTTTACTTCTTTTAACTGCAACTCTAACTATCACTATAAATACAGTACTAAAAAAGAGTATTAACGCAATATAAATAACATCCATATAATTATCACTATAACAATCTAAATCTGTACCACAACCAATTAAATTATTTTTAATTATTTCAAAATTAACTTCAAAATTAGTAGTATTATTAGATTCATCGGTACATACTATTCTAATAGTATGTACTCCCAATTGATTAATAGTATTACCTTTATATTCATTTCCATCTAAATATATTTTAGTATCTATACTACTTGTAAAATTATCTTTTATTACGTAATCAACAGAACTAATAGTCAAATACTTTTTTCCTTCTTCAATATTATTAATAGATACTACTGGTGGAGTAGTATCTTCTACTTTTACTACTATTTCTATATCATTAGATATATTATTACTAGAATCTTCTACATTTATAATAATATTACCTGTATTATTACTAAACAAATACTTTTTAAAATCCTCAAAATTAACTTCTTGAGTACTCATATATTTATAATTAATTACATAATTTGGATAGTTATCAACTACTTTAAAACATTTACTTAGATACTCTTCAAAACTTCCAAAATGAACGTCTTTTAAGCTTAAATCATTTAATTTATCAATAGTTGGTATAACTGTATCAATTATACTAATACTTATTATATAGTCATCTGTTTTATTATTAAAACAATCTTTTGAATTGAATGTTAATTCAATACTAATATGTTCTTTTAAATATTCAACCAAATTTATATCTTCATTAAAAACTATTAAAGGATTAGTATCATACTGATCAACCGCTTTAATATAATCTAAAATATTAAAACTATCTAATAGTCTATCTTCTATTTCAATCTCTTTATTATAACTTACAACTGGACTTGTAGTATCTATTATTTTAATAGTTTGAACTAATTCTTCACTTTTATTTTTACTACTATCTTCTACTATAATCTTTAAATATCCAATTGTATTAGAACTTAAATATTTCACAAAAGCATCTAAATCTTTTACTTCTTTTTGTTCTTGATTATAATAAGTAATATAACTAGTTAAAACGTCATCATAATTATCACTTGTTGTATAATTAAAAATACTATCTTTTGTCAAATCAACATCATTAATTTCAATTACACTATTACCTTTAATAATAGGTCTTATATTATCAACAATACTAATTGTTTTACTAATATAAAGTTGTGAAGAATTAACATAATCATAAATATAAACACTTACTATCTTATTGGAAACAACAGACGTGTTAATATCATCAACTATTAATTTAATCGTATACTCATCTTCTTCTCTATTATAGATAACTATATCACTTAAAAAATCAGGTAGTTTTTCATTTAATTCTACAATATATGATTCTTTATCCCACTCTACTTTCATACCTTCACTATAATTAATAGTAGGAACAATCGTATTATTACTTTTATCTTGTAAAGTAATATTAATACTATCAAAATAACTTATAACATCTTTTATATTGCTATTGGCTTTTAAAGTAATTTGTACTAAATTATTGAAAGTAGTTGTTGTATTACTTTTATTTTTAAAAGCGACAAAACGAATATTATTATTTGTTAATTCATTAACATATATTTCTTCTTCATCAAAATAACTATTTAATAATAATTCACATGGAACACTATTTACTAAACTAAAGTCATCTTTTATATCGATATTAATAATACAACTATTATAATAATTAGCATCTTCTACATTAATAACTATTCTTAACTCATCATTCTTTTTTAACTCTAAATCACTATATATCACATAAACATTATTTGTATTACCATATACAATAGTATAATTATTAAAAACAATATTTAATAATAAAATAATAATTAATATCTTAAATCCATTCTTCATATTCATACCTCTTTTTTGTTAATATAACAAATTTAAAATATGAAATATGTTGAAATATAGTTTTAATTTAACTTTTTAATATTATAAGATAATAAAAAACTGTTCTTTTTGAACAGTTTTTATTCTATTTCATAGTCAATTGCAACACTAGCTTCTCTAATTTCATGCATTAGGGTTTTTACTACTCTACAATGATATTCATCATTTTGGTATTTTTCTAAATCTTCAACAGAATCTAGTAATACTTCTAAAATAATATCATAGCTTCTCTCACTATGTAGGAAATCAACCCCAACTTGAATGCCTTTTACTAGTGGAACATTTTCTTTCATTGAAAGTAATGTGTATTTTGCATCCATGATGCGATCTTTACATTCTTCTTTAATTTTAAAACAAACGATATGTTTAATCATTATTCCATCTCCTTTTCTTTTAATGCATCTTTATGTCGATAATAAAAATGTAGACATAAATCAAATGAGGTCATCAATAAATTTAAACAGTAAAAGAAAAATACATAAGTAATATTTCCAGATACAATTTTTGATGTTACACCACAAATATAGCCAAAAACAATTAAGCCAATAAAGAATGGACTTTTACCTTTAGCAGTTTTAATTCTTAATGTTTTAATAATTGATAAAGGCCAAGATAAACCAAAACTTAAAACCATTATCATCTCTAATACTTCTGCCATATTATATAACTCCTACTTCCTCTAAATATTCTTCTAAAACTAATGCCGCATCATATACTATATAACCACACGGTCTTTTACTATAATACTCACTAGTTCTTTTTTCAGCTTCGCCTTTTACTTCCACTTCTAATCCGGCTTTTTCAAGTAATTTCAAACAATTAGAAGTTCCTCGTTTTTCTTCAAACTTTTCGATTAGTTTTCGATTTATTTCATATACTTTTAATTTATTCTCATGATCTACTGTTTTGCTTCCAAACAATAAACCAACAATTAAACTCATTCCAAGAACTGCTCCACATGTTCTTCTTAATCGACTTATACCTCCACCTAAAGGTAGTGATATTTTCATTAAAGTATCTTTATCAATTCCTACAACATCTTGGAAAGCCATCACTATCGCTTGAGAACATGCATAACCTTCGTTAAAGTATTTCATTGCAATTTCACTTCTTTTCATAATTACTCCTTAGAAATACCTTTATAATAATTTAAACGAATAATTTCGCCGGCTTTTTTACCAGTAATGAAATCTCTCATAATTACATTAACAGAATCTAAATATTTGCTTTCTACTAATTCTTTTATGTATTCACTAATATCATCACAATTAACCTTTTCTTTACTCCAAGGTCCAAAGATTAAAGCTCCATCTGTAAGTTGTGCTTGTAAAACAAAGATTCCTCTTAATTCATTATCCACTTTATCAGAAATTTTTTCAAAATATTTTGGAAATTGTTTAATTAAAACATCAACATCTTTTTTATGATAAGTATCAAAATAATAAGAATCTAAAGCCATTTCTTTATTTGTACCTGTATCATTGTTTCTTAAAAAAACATAGTTACTTAAATCATTACTTCTATCTCCCCAAAATACAATACACTTACCTCTAGCTTCTTTTAATCTTAATGTTGTAATAAATTCTAAATCACTAATATTTTTTTCATTTACAACTAATAAATTATCATTATATAAATAAGTAGTAACTAATTCATATACTTCATCTTCTGAACCATTTTTAAAATGTTGGAAATCTAATAATAATACTTCACTTGGATGATTTTTAATAAATTCTTTAATATCTTCTAAAATTGGAATAAATTCTTGACCATTAATAATACTGTGATAAATTACTAATTTACCATTATTATCATTTACTCTTAAATCAAAATATCTTACTCCTAATTCTAACTGTTCTTTTATACTATATTGTTGGGTTTCACCTAGCCAATTCATCCCACTAGTTCCAGCATCATGACTTCCTGGAATTGCTATATTATGAAGATATGTTTCATCTTTAATTTCATTCATCCAATTAGGAAATTTCTCAGTTTCATCTTGATATTTTATATTACAACTACCATTAATGATTAAAAATAACAAGAAGGCTAATAATAATGCAATTAATGAACCTAAAGATATCAATACTATTTTTATTGTTTTTTTCATCCTATCACCTTTTAAACAGTTACTAATTTTTTCTTTTTATAATGTCGATAAATTCTTTTAAATCCATCTTCTAATACACTTAATAATACTATAATACCAAACATAATCCAAACATTATTTAAACCTAATACTTCAAATGGTCTTACTACACATTGGAATGCATACAATCCGAATGATAAAGATCCTAAATAATTAAATAACTTATTATCAATTTTCAATTGGAAAGTTAAATAAATTAATAGAGGATATAATACTAAATCAAGTATTTCTTCAATTAATAAATTATTTCCAAAAACAAAAATTAAGATTATGATTATTTGAATAGGAACTAATGCTATCCATAATAAGTTTGGTCTATTTAATTTTAGTGGTGGTATCTTTGATACCATCATTCCTAAAGATATACTCATAGCAGCTCTTATATAACCCCAAGAATAAAAGAATGGAGTAACATGTAAAATAGCTGCTACTAAAAAGATTGAAGCGGTAATTATCCAAAAAGCTTTTTTATTTTTCACAAACTTTCTAATAAAATAATAACCAATAAAGATTACTAACATATCATGAACATACCATAAATAACCCCATATACCAATACTATAATCTTTTACGAGTATCTTATAAAAGATATTAAATGGTAAAGCTATTACTAATGGAATAAACAATGTTTTTATTTTACTAAAGACAAATTTAAATAAGCCTTCTTTTACTGGTAAATCAATATACTTATCAAGTGATTTTAAAAACAAATAACCAGATAAAACAAAGAAAAACTCAACAGCAATTCTTCCAGGTCCAATATAAGGTCCAGTATACGGAAACATTCCATGACTTTTTACTACTACGAGTGCTAATAAAAAACGATATAATTCTATTAAACTATTTCTTTTCTTCATATAAATTCCCTTTTGTATTAGTATATCATATTTAATTAAAAATTTAAACTTTTTCACTTTTTATTTATAAAACAAAAGGTGAACTACAAAAGTTCACCTAATATTTAAATAATATTTAAAATAAGTCTTAAAATAAAACCTAAAAAAATTGACCCTCCGAAAAGAATTAAATCTTTCTTAGTAAGTTTAAAACTACGATTCTTAATTACATAACCTATATAAGAAGCTATAATAATAATGATAGCAGTAGGAATAGAATTATCTATTAATTTAGCTATTAAAAAAGTTGTATATAGGGGAATCATTAAGTTATAAGCAAATACTCCATTAGACTTCGTTTCTGATGCTTCAGCTTTTTCTTTTTTAATAAAGACAAAGAAAAGAATAACCATTATAATGCATAATACAATATTATAGATACTAGAAATAATTAATTCAGTAATATCTTTTTGATTAATAAATTCGGTAAAACCATAGGTTTTAAATTCCATAACATTATTAAATAAAATTATTGGTGACAAAATAGTATAATTAATACCATTTTTTAATTCTAAACCAACCATAATAATCGTAGTAAAGAATGTATACAATAAAATATTAATTAAACCATCAACTGTATTATTACATCTAGTAAAAATAAATACTAAAGTTGTATATAAAATGATTGTGAAAAATATTACTCCAAAATAATGTGGTATAGCATATACCAAATTAAACATATGCTCTTTTGTAACAATCATTAAAACCATTACAATATAACTTAGTGTAAGCGGAATAATGATCTCAAATATACCAATTATATATTTAGTTAAATATAGTTTACTTCTTTTAATCGGTAAGCTATACATTTGATCAACTGTTACTTTTTTCATTCTAAAAGAAAATTCAAAAACAGTAAAAATTATTGTTAAAATTATTGCATAAGCAATGATATTTCCAAAAGGTAAATTAATAGGGGTATCAAGATATGGCATATTATCTCCTTGATACATTTTACCAATATATTCTGCATCAACTTCATTAATATAAACCATTATCATGAGAATAATACTTGTAATAATCGTAGTTATTGTTCTTTTATTAATATAATGTTTTAATAATTTAATCATTTAAGTAACCTCTATTTTCTACTTCTAAAATGAATAAATCTTCAAAATCAATGCTGATTTCATCAATAATTAGAGGATTATATTTTTTTACTAACTCACTAAATTCATTTAATTCTTCTTTAACTACTACTTTTACAATTCTACCTATTTGTTCATATTTAATAAATGCTATTTCAAAATCTTCTTCTTTTATTTCTTTTTCAAAAGCCATTTGATATTTATGGTAACTTTCTATTCTATTATCAATATTACCAGTAGATGTAATCATCCCTTTATCTAATAAACCATAACAATCACTAATATCTTCTAATTCTCTTAGAGAATGACTAGATATTATAACTGTTGTTTTATTTTTCTCTACTAGTTTTAAAATAGCTTTTTTAAACTTTAGTCTTGCAAGGGGATCTAATCCATCAAAAGCCTCATCAAGTAATAAATATTTTGGTTTAATAGTTAACGCAAGACTGATAAATACTTGTCTTTTCATCCCTTTTGAAAACTTAGACATTGGTTTTTTAATTGGTAACTTATAATCATTTAAATAACCTATATATTCTTCTTTATCAAAATCATAAAAAGCTTGATATAAATCACATAAATTATATGGGGTCACATGACTACTATAAAATGGTTCATCAGGTAAAAAGAAGATTTTCTTTTTTACAATTTCATTTTCAAAAACTTCTTCACCATCTATTAAAATACTTCCACTGTCTTTATTATATATACCAGATATTAATCGAAGTAAAGTACTTTTACCTGCTCCATTAATACCAACAAGACCAAATATTCTACCTTCTTCGATAGATATATTTAAATCTTTTAATACTTGATAATTATCAAATGATTTAGATAAATTCTTAATTTCAATCATAATTTATCCTTTCTTTATTTATTATTACTTCCTTCTATAATACTAAATAATTTAATTGTTTCATTGTTGATAGTAACACTATATTCAATAACTTCATCATTTTTCGGTTGTTCAATAATTCTTCCATGATTATTAACATATTCAGAATTACTATTGAAAGTAATGCTATAGTTATTATAGTTACTTCTTTTTTCATATTCTGCTTCTACTAATAGAATAAATTCATCCCAAAGTCTTAATTCATTTTCTAACATTGGTTGTGGACAATTTTTTGCAGAAAAGAAATGATGCCCTTTAACTCTTGTAATATCTAAGTCATATCGATACATAATATCCGCAACTAACATTGCAGTTTTTTGCCATGTATACCAAAGGTCACTTCCTTCATTTACACATGATTCAATACCAATTGAATTTCTATTACCACCATTTGAACAAATACGTCCCTCCCAAACTTGTGTATAACACCACCAAGAAGTACCAAGTTGATATTTACCATCTTTTATATTAACAGCTAAATCCATTTCATTTAGCCATTTGTCATCAGTTACATAGCCTCTACCAAACTTAGTTTCAATAGGCACTGAAATATTGGTATCTCTACCATTTATTGAGAATGTTGAATTTTTTGTTATGGATACAACTGGGAATTTAGGATCATTTTCTAAAACATCAAGACCAGTATCTAACCATTCAAACTTTTCTACAGTTTCTAGTGATCCATCATCTCCCGCATGAGCTGCACGATAAATTTCATCCATACCACGATATATTCCATCATTACCTGTAGAGTAATGTATTGATGTTTTATTTTGTGTAAGTGGCAATGCGAAATATGCAGCTATTGCTTTTGCGGTATCATTCTTTCCCATGCTACCTGTATAATGAACTGTAATAAATTCAACACTTTCTAATAAACGATTTTTTAATTCATCTTTATATTTATTATTTGTTGCTTCGTTATATTGTAAGTTAATTTCTAATTCTTCATTATATAATAATTTACTAACACTACCGATAATATCAGTATAATAAGCCGGTCCTCCAGCACCAATACCAAGTTCATATTCTACATATACGTTACTTTCATGGCCATTAATAATTAACGCTAATGCATCACTTAGATTATTTGCTAGAACAGTTACTGGAATATCTTTATATAAATCACCATAACTAATACGAACAATTCCAATACCTTCTTTTAATCCTCTTACAACACCATTATTATCAACACTTATAAAATCATTTATTGGAGTAAATGCTACTTTATAGTGATTATTTAACTCATCAACATATGCTGCATCTATTATAATAGTATCACCAATACCAACATAAGAATTTGTATGATAACTAACATTAAAATATTCTTCATTACAAACCTTAAATGTAAATGAATCTATTTTATTAGATGATGATTTAGATTTAATTGTAATGGTTACTTCACCATTACTAATTGTCTTAATTAAACCAAATTCATCAATAGAAGCAATATCTTTATTACTACTAATAAATTCCACTTCTTTGTTAGCAGCATCACTTGGTGAAATATTCCAAGTAAGTTGATATGTCGTATTTTTAAAAATCTTATCTACTTTGTTTGTTATTATAATACTTTCCACAGGATTTATCTCCTCCCATTTTGCAAAAATCTTCATATCCTTATCTAATTTTGAAACCAACTCATTGTTTATATCATACCATCCCACAAAATTATAATATTGTCTAGTTGGTATTTTCAAATCTTCAACTTTTGATACAGTATCACTTAATATTATTTGAGATAATAACAATTCATATTGATGATTTTCATTACTAAAATCAGGTGTATATAACGCAAATGTTGGGTTATGAGTACTTCCTTTACTTAAATTCATAATACTACTAAAATAACTTCTAATCATCGTTCTTAAGTTAGGACCTTTGTCTTTATCTTTAATAGTAGTAGTATTACCCTCAATAATTAAAGGTAATAATTCTAAACTATCTTTTACATATGATACAGTTAAATTATTTTGATTATAATTTGTTAAATCACTTAACATATATTCAAGTAACCATTTCCATTTATTAATCATATTAGAGTCTGATAACATGACTTTAATACCCTCAACAGAATCTTTCATAAAATTTGTTTTTGAAACATTACTATTATTGATTGTATTATAGTCTTTTAATAAAGTACTTCCAAGATCTTCAAAAGTTTCATAAGTACATTCAAATAAACCACCATTTAAATCATATACTATATTAAATGGTCCAATTTTTTTCAATTCAAATTTACCAACTAAATTAAGATCACCAGTTGTCCCTATCTTGATTTCATCAATTAATTCACCATTTAAATACCAACCTAAAAAATCATAATCAGGACTTGTAACTTCTGTTAATTTTAATCCAACTAATTTATTGTAAGTTTCTATTAATTTTTCATTAATTATAATCCCATTCAATTCATAATTTATCAAAAAATCAGTTTCACTAACGATTATTTGAATGATATTTTCTTTATAATTATTTTCAATGGTTGGATCAATTACTTTGACTTTAATTTGACCAATGCCAGCTTCTATTCCTTTAACCTTGTTATTGATTAATTCAATATTAGAAGTAATTGGAATAAACTCTACTATGGCATCTTCTGAATCTAAAATATATTCAATAGTCGTATATGTATTTTTATCTATTTCTTCGTTATATATAAGATCAATATCTAAACTTCTATTTTTATAAACCTCAACTTTTACTGTATCAAAAATAAGAGGATTTTCTTTAGAAAAGACGCTAATCATAGCACTTCCTTCATCAAGTCCTTCTATAATACCATTAGATACTTTCACAACTTTCTCATCACTTGAAAAGTATTCAAGTTCATTACTAGTCGAAGTAATATTTAAAGTATATTGTTTATTTACTTCTAAATTAATTTCTTCTTCTTCGATATTAACTAAGACTTCTTTAGGCAAAACAACAATTTTAGTTGTATCATATATCGTTGGATCTTCTTCGATATATACCTTAACAGAAGTTTCTCCAATATTTTTTGTAGTAATTTGATTTTTATTAATAGAACAGATATTTTCATCTTCAATTTCATATACTAATTTGTAATTACCAGAAGTTCTAATATCTAATTTTATTGTTTCTCCAAGCATTGCTTTATATGACTCTTTTACTATATCAACTATTTTTTTGTTTTCCTGTGGTACTATTTCACAGCCTGCTATTAATAGCAAAAAAGTTAATATCATTAATTTAAGTTTTTTCATATTCTCACCACATAAATTATACCATAAAATAAAAAAAGTATCAAAAGATACTTTTTAATTTAACAAACACCTTGGAAAATCATCGCTTTTGATACCTTTTCAAAACCAGTAATATTAGCTCCTAGTAATAAATTATATTCATTACCATATTTTTTAGCACATTCATAAACACTTTCAAAAATTGTTTCCATTTGTTGTTTTAATTTACTATCTACTTCATCTATTGTCCAAGATATTCTCATTGAATTTTGGCTCATTTCAAATCCTGATACCATTACTCCTCCTGCATTAGCAGCTTTTGCTGGAGCATAAAGGATTTTATTTTCAATAAAGTAATTTGTTGCATCCATTGTACATGGCATATTAGCTCCTTCACCAATTGCTTTAACACCATTTTTAACTAATACTTTTGCACTTTCTAAATCAATTTCATTTTGCGTTGCGCAAGCTAAAGCAATATCACAAGGTATTGTCCACATTTTAGATGAAGTATCAAAATATTTAGAAGTAGGTATAATTTCTGTATATTTACTAATTCTTTCTTTTCTTACTTCTTTTAATTCTTTTAATGTTTCAAAGTCAATTCCTTTTTCATCAACAATATAACCATTAGAATCACTCATCGCAATTACCACTCCACCAAGTTCTGTAACTTTCTTTAAAGTATATAATGCGACATTACCAGATCCAGATATAATTACTCTTTTACCAAGAAAACTAGTATTAGCCATCTCTTTTAACATTTTATTTACAAAATAACATAAGCCATTACCAGTTGCCTCAGTTCTACCAATAATTCCCCCAAATGATAAGTCTTTTCCTGTTAGAACACCAACAAACTTATTAGTAATTTTTTTATATTGACCAAATAAATATCCAATTTCTTTTTTACCAACGCCGATATCTCCTGCTGGAACATCTGTGTTTTCCCCAATATAGCGATATAATTCATTCATGTAACTTTGACAAAAACGCATAATTTCATTATCACTTTTACCTTTTGGATCAAAGTCACTTCCACCTTTTCCTCCACCCATTGGTAAACCAGTTAAAGCGTTTTTTAAAGTTTGTTCAAAACCTAAAAATTTAATAATACTACTATTTACACTAAGATGAAATCTAAGTCCCCCTTTATATGGACCAATTGATGAAGAAAATTGAACTCGATAACCTCTATTAACTCTAACATTACCCTCATCATCTACCCAAGGTACTCTAAATGTTATTAAACGTTCTGGCTCAACAAATCTTTCTAATACCCCATGTTTTTCTAATTCTGGATGTTCTTCAATATAACATTCTAAAGATTCTAATACTTCATAAACAGCTTGTAAAAATTCTTTTTCTCCACTGTTTCTTTTTACGACTTCTTCATAAACTTTTAGACAATAACTATTTTTCATATTTATAACCTCATTATTTACTAATAGTATAGCATAATTTTTCTTTTTTTCCAATAATATTAAACTTAATAAAAAAATATCCATTCTAAAAGAATGGATATTTATTTTTATTCTTCTTCAAACATGTCTTTTCCAACACCACATAATGGGCATTCGAAATCTTCTGGTAAATCTTCAAATTTAGTTCCAGGTGCAATTCCTAATTCAGGAGCGCCTAGTTCTTCATCATAAGTCCAGCCACATGCAAGACATACATGTTTTTTCATATCTTCTTCCTCCTATTTAATTTCTTCAAAATCATTGTATCCATGTTTACATAATGGACAAATAATATCTTCTGGTAATTCTTCCCCTTCATATACCCAGCCACAAATCTTACATACATAACCTTTTTTACCTTCAGTTTGTGGTTTAGGTTTAACATTTTGATGATAATAACTATATGTCATTGTTTCCATATTATTTAATACTCTTGATTCTGTAATACTACAAATAAACATACCATGAGTACCTAAATCAACATATTGTTCAACTTTTAAAGACATAAATGAATTAACATATTTAGATAAGAACACTAATCCGTTATCAGATCTTACAACACTATCACCCGCAAACTTATCAGTATTTCTACCACTGACAAAGCCAAACTTTTCGAACACACTAAATGGTGCATCAACTGATAAACAATTAATATTCATAATACCTGTTTGATTAATTACATGGTGTGAATAGTTTTCTTTATTAATTGTAACCGCAATTCTATTAGGATTATTTGTAACTTGAGTAACTGTATTAACAATTAAACCATTGTCTTTTTTACCATCATTAGATGTTACCACATATAATCCATAGCCAATATTAAATAAAGCAGTTAAATCATTTTTATTTGCAGTTTCATCTGAAATTGCAAGATATTCTTGACACAACTCTGTAGCTAAATTTTCTAATTGTTTTGTACTTTCTTCATTTAGACTAGACATAATTTTTACTGTATTTTCAGCAAATGTTAAATTTTTAGAATTTTCAAGCATTCCTCTCATTACTTTAGCAGCCATTGGTGCCCAACTACCATTTTCTATAAAGGCAACAGTTCTATTGCTATAATTACGTTCTGTTAAATGATGAATAAATTCTTTCATAAATGGGAAAACATCCGCATTATAAGTAGTAGTAGCTAGTACTAATTTACTATATCTAAAAGCATCTTCAACGGCTTCTGCCATATCACATCTTGCAAGATCATTTACCACAACTTTTGGACAACCCATTGCTTTTAGTTTATCCGCTAGCATCATAACTGCTTTTTTTGTATTACCATAAACAGATGTATAAGCAATCACAATACCTTCATCTTCTACTTGGTAACTTGACCAAATATTGTATAAATTTAAATAATAACCTAAATTTTCTGTTAATACAGGGCCATGTAATGGACAAATAATTTGAATATCTAAAGTAGCCGCTTTCTTTAATAAAGCTTGTACTTGCGCACCATATTTACCAACAATTCCAATATAATATCTTCTAGCCTCACACGCCCAATCTTCTTCGATATCTAATGCGCCAAACTTCCCAAAACCATCAGCTGAGAATAATACTTTATCTGTTGCATCATATGTCACAATAACTTCTGGCCAGTGAACCATTGGTGCAGTAACAAATACTAAATTATGTTTACCTAAACTTAGGGTATCCATTTCTCCAACAACGATTTGACGATCACTAAAATCAACGCCAAAGAAATTCTTCATCATTACAAAAGCTTTTGATGAAGCTACAACTTTTACATTAGGATATGTTTTAATAAAGTTCATAATATTAGCTGAATGATCCGGTTCCATATGTTGAACAATTAAATAATCCGGCAATCTATTACCTAATACATTTTGAATATTATCTAACCATTCATGCGTAAATCTTGCATCAACAGTATCCATAACCGCAATCTTTTCATCTAAGATTACATATGAATTATATGACATGCCATTAGGTACTACATATTGACCTTCAAATAAATCAACTTCATGGTCATTTACACCAACATAAATAATATCATTTGTTACTTTCATTTTATTTTCTCCTTGCTATTTATTCTATTATATTATACCATTTTACAGAAATATTTTTCAAATATCTTGCTTTTTTAAATAATAAAAAATCCCTATAAATAGGGATTTTTCTAAATAAACTTAATAAGCTTATAATATTTTTCTTTATTGTCTCCAGTTCCACGATTATCATAACTATATGTGTATGGAATGAATCCTAACGAATTATATAAATTAAATGCAACATTATTATCTTCATATACAGTAATAACTAAGTCTCTACTTTCTTTAGTAGCCTTTTTAATTAAATTAGTAAGCATCATCTTACCTAATCCATTATTTCTATATCCTTCTTTTACACATATATCACAAATGATATTTTTGCCTTCACCATTATATTCTTCAAAAGTGTCTTTAAAATAAGCAAAAGCATCTTCAATATTTTCTGGAACTTCAACCCCTGCTTCTTCAAAAGCTTCTAAAATATAAATAGATCTCCATTCAGGCATTTCATTATAACATGTGGCAATAGCCAATACTTTATGAGCATCATTGTTAGTTTTTAAAAGATAAATAAAATCTTTATGGAAAATAGTTTTCTTTCCTAAAATCTTTTTCTTGTTATATAATTTAGCTAAAACTTTTTTAGCGTTTTCTAATGAACCAAATAAGTTTTTATAAATCTTTTGATCTGTATTGTATAATAATTCAGATACTGCATCGAAATCTTTTTCATCTTCTAATTTAACAAATGATGTAGTAACGTTATATGGATATAAATGATATGGAATAACTATTGGATTAACCCATATTCTTTCTTCTTCAGCGTTTTTTACCCTAATATTAGCAATTCTATTAATATTTGGAATACAATAATAAAATTCATCAAACTTGAACTCATCATCAGAAATAACTTTAATTCTAACAGGTTCACCAGTTCTACCTTGATTAACGTATATATATGAATAACGATAACCATCTTTAGAAATAACACTGTTTGAATATGAAGATACTATTGGATAAATTGACTCTTCAATATTATCAGTATTATCAAAAGATCCATCTCTTAAATATTCTAAATAAACAATAGATGCCATATAAATCTTCTTAACCATTTCATCTGAAGAATTAACATCTAAATTAATACTTTCATCGATTGCTGCAATCAAAGTATCAAGACATTTAAGAATTTCTTTTTCTTTAAATAATTGTCTTCTACCTGTTGCTTCAAACAATTGTTCGTTTTCACGACTATTACGTTTACTAACCAAAGCATTTAGTTCTAATAAAATATTAAACACAGCTAAAATATTTTCACGAACTTTTCCAAAATATTCTTTATGATCATTTTTGATTTTTAAATGACTTTTAATAATAGATTGAGCATTATGTTTTTCTTCTGTTGATGCTTTAACAAACTTATTTAAATAACGTTTTTTTGCATTAACATATTCTTCATGATTATAAAACCAGCGATTGCCAAGTGGTAATTCAACATGAGCTTTTTCTACTACATATTCTAATAAACCTTTATAGAATGATTCAATAAATAATGTAATATTTGTTACTCTATTCACAAAATAGTAAATCTTTTCAAAATCACTTCTACTCTTTGTTTGATAAATAATTTTAAAGTCTTCTATCATATCTCGAATTGAAGCAGCTGAATAATCATGTACAACATTCACTTCATTAATTGATAATAACTTTGTAGCTAAAGAAATAATTGCTCTAGCTTTAATTTTCTTTTTTGTTTCTACATTTTTATAATGTAAATTAATTGTTGGATTACTTATAGCTTCATCTCTATTTATAATAGCTGAAACATTTTCTCCAAATCTTAGTTTAAAGTTTCTTATAATGTCTTCATATTCAACACTATCTAAAACTGTTTTTAATACAGGATATATACCCTCTTCTAATAATAAGAAAATAATTACCTCATCCCAACGAATATAATATTCTCCATTCATTGAATGGAAAGTAAGTTTCTTAAAGATATCTTCGTACTTACTTTTATATTTCTTAACAATCATTTCTTTAGTTTTAGCAGTTATTGTATCTGATATTACTAAAGCTATACTTTTAATATATTGATTATTAAAGAAAATATAGTCTTGGAAGAAATATGATTTCTTATCTAGATTTCTAAAATTATAAATATCATGTTTAATTAATAAGTCTTCAACAGCAGTCTCATAACGAATCACACTACTTTTTTCATCGAAGGGTAATTCATCATTATTAACATAGTTTATTGTAAACATATTATCAGATTCAAAATAAAGATAATTTGCGGTAATACTTTGTTCTTTAGCTTGTTCTTTTCCAAATTCTTTTTTATCATTAAAAACTAATTCTTCAAGGAAAGCACAATTTCTTCTTCCAACTATTAATGTTTCTTCTAATTCAATAGGTTCTAATTGTAAAAATTTAAAAGAAACTACAACTTTTTGGAATGCTTTTTTACTAGTAAAATTATCAATATTTTTTAAATCAACTTTAATATAGTGGAACAAAGGTAACATCGCAAAGAAATTACACATTTCTTCAAATTTAAAATCAGATACATATCTTGATGAAATACGTTTTTGTTTTAGCATATAAATGCTTTTATTCAAAAGATTTGTTTCAAATGAGAATAAACGTTCCAATCCTAGAGTTTGTAAAAACCCTCCTGCTTTAACTGACAAATCTATTTGTAAATTAACGATTAAATCTTCGATAAAATCATATGTTACTTTCTTTTCACTATAACAACTATTTAAAATATTATATATACGAACCATTGAATTAGAATATTCTGAGATATTCTCTTTATTTTTCTTTTTCCAATTCAAGAATGCTTTGTATATAAAGAAGAAAATAAATACTAAAGTATTTGAAAAGTAATCAATGCATAATTTATCATCATCTAAAAAAGTAGAGGTTCTATCACTATGATTAAAAATGATTTTTCTAAGATTCTCATCTGGAATTAAATCATTAATAACCTTCACTCTATCATTTTCATTATACATTTTTTATTTCACCAACCAATTTATAATATGCATCTAAAGCTCTTTGTTCATCTTCTTGTAACTCACGTTCTTTAATTTTACTTAAATTTGTTTCCATAAATTTAAATAATCTAACCTCATTAATACCTAAAGCGCCATTAGCAATCATATTTAAATTCAATTCATTTCTATCAGTAATAATATTTCTAGCACGATTTCCAATAGAATCTAAGATAGCTCTTACATTAAATTGTAATCCATCAGCATTTGGAATTGCATTTGGAACTAGTATGAATTTTTTATTTCTAAATCTTTGATTTAGATCAGTCAAAAATTCCATAGTTCCTTTTTGGAATTGGCTAGTAATTCTCATTACAGTAATAATAACATTAGAAATACTTAAAGCAGCATCACCAGCTAATTGTCCTCCACTTGGAGTATCCATTATAATGGCTTTACAATTATAATCGCCACACAATTTTTCAAGATTTTTTAATGAAGCACAAGCAATATCAAAATTATTTTTTCCATTTAGGAACTTACTTTCTTCTGAAGTAGCATGAGCTGATACAAACAAGATAGCTTCATCTTGAGAAGCTGGTAAACCAACATCTTCCCCAATTGGAACTAATTTTTTAAAGAATGGATGTTGACTGATTGGTAAATCTTCATCATCATCACCATATAAATCATCACCATTTTTTAAAACTTCAATAGTATTAACTTTTGATTTTTCATCGATAAGATATGATAAACCTTTACTATCTATATCCATATCTAATACAATAATAGGTTCGTCAGGAGTTGCTCCTAATTCTTTTGCTAAAATAGGTAGAACATTAAATAGTAATGAAGTTCTACCAGAACCACCCTTATATGAGAAAAATGATATATTTTTCATAATCTAACTACCTCGCTCTAGTTATTTCTTTAATCTTGCTCTTAATTTTTTCATCAACAGTCTTATATAATTGTTCAGGAGTTTTACCGGCACCTTCATTACTGTTAATTCTTTCGATTTCTTCTAAATTCTTAATAGAATAAGCCATTTCATATAATAATTGGGCTTTAGTATTACTAGATAATAATTTTTCTCTAGTTTCTCTATCTTCATATTCTTCAATACCAGTGTAATCACCATTAGCAATCTTCCATGATATTAAAGCATGCATTTTTGATTGATATACTAAATCTTCTAAATAATTAGTCATAACTTTATCAATATTACTATTTAATAAATTTAATACTTCTTCATCTAGTTTAGATTTTTTATTTTCTAATAATTCTTTAACTCTTTCAATTTCACGTTCTTTTTGAGCTAATTCTTTACTATGTTCTTTTAAAATTAAAGCGATTTCTTTTTGTTTTTCTCTTTCAAAGTTAGCTTTTAATTTTTCATATTTAGTTTTTGTAATATCAGCTTCAATTAGCGGAGCTTCATATTCAGCATGATATTTATAGAAATTTTCTAACGCAAAAATATAATATAAATTGTTATTTACATTATAACAAGTATTACTCCAAAGCCATACTTCTTCTTCAGCAATCTTGTTTGCCATAATCATATTATAATAAATATCATTCATTTCTTTTTGAGGGAATCTTACTAAATATTTAGATATTACTGAATATGTATTACAGTATAATGGAACTAAACTATATAATTCAATATTCTTACATCTTCTTCTTAATTCTTTTACAACCGTATTGCAAGATACAGGGAATTTTTCATCAAGTACTAAACTATATGAATCAATAAATTCTTCACGATTCATTCTCTTAAAATAATTGTAAATCTTCTTAATATTATTAAGGGCATAGTTTATTTGGTCATAGAAATAATCTTTCTTATTTTTAAACCAATAGTCATCATCTGTACCAGCATTGATTAATGTTGAAAGTACTAGTAAAGTATTCATTACATAGTTGTTATCTTGTGAATTCATAACAATATCTAATGATACTGGTGTTAAGTCTTTATTTAAGAAATCAAATGCGATATCAGCATTATTTTTAGAAATCATATATTCAAAATAACGACCAGTTGATACTACACAATATCTAAAATCACTTATTGTTTTTAAGTTTTGATTAAAGAATTCAGTATTCATTCGATTTTTTTCTACTTCTACTTTATTAAATTCATTGATAGAAAAATCTCTTTCTTCTATATCACCAAATTCATCATAGAAATATTTTTCAAAAGTTTGGAAGAATGCAAGATAAGCATTACTAGCATGGTATGTATAATAGATTGAAGGAGAATAATCTTTTTCTTCTTCTGTTTTTACATTTTTAAATGTCCAACCACGATATCTAACTTCTTCGGATAATTTATTACGTTTAATTACTTCTCCATCAATTGTGTAAGGGAATGGATCATTATTATCTAAACAAGCATCAGTTAATGTGTTCATACTATCAATGATTACTTTTTCAACAATTTCTAATAGTTTATCTGCAGATGTAACTTGTAATCCATTAACTACTAATTCGTATTTAATTTTTTTACCATTTAGTTTATTATCAATAATAAATTCTCTAAAGTCTGTAAAAGTAATTAATACTTTAGCCATAGTTTCAATATAAGAATCTATTTCGATTCCTTTTTCAGGAGCATTGAAAACATAAGGTGTTGCATCATAATATGGTTTAGCTTCTTCATTATCAACATTACGATATATTGAATTAACGATATTTTCAACCAATTTAAAAATTCTTTTCATATGAGGAGCAATATTAGCTTCCAAAGAATATAATTCCAAGAATGTAGACAGTGTCATACAGTCTGATATAATACCACTCTTTAACTTAGAATCACCAGGTTCATCGTCAATTAAAAATCCACCTAAAGTTTTAGCTTTTTCAATAAAACTATTAAGTATTTTTTCTGATAATTCATTCTTTTTTGGATATATATTAAATATACCTTCATTTTCTAATACTATTTCTTCATTTTCTAAATATTTATTGTCATTCATAATATTTTTACCTTTCAATATTATTTAATTCTATCATCTTTAATTTTGGAATCATCTACAACTAGTACTAAACGTATTCCTGCATTTATTGGTAGTGTTTCTAAATTATTAAACATACTAACTTGTTTATTTTCAGAATTATACAAAACAAATCCCTCATTTTCACTAGCCCAATATAAACGCATTTGTTGTTCTCTTTTAATATCAGCATAATCAGTTGGATAAGTTCTGCCAATTGAACTATTATATTTATTAATCAAATCCATTGACAAAAATAAACAATCATCAATGTACTCTGTATCCATTACTAGTTTTTTAATTTCTTTTAGTTTAAAATCTAAATCAGAATATGCAATAAAATCAATTGCATACTTACTAACAAAATACATTTTTCCAGCTTCTTGTGCTACTAATTTCCAAACAATCTCGTCTTTTCTATCTTCACTGGAAATGTAATATTCACCTTTTTTTAAATAGATAACTCCTTTTTCAATGAATATTTCATCTAAGTATTGAATCTTTTCTTCAGTTACAATTACATCTGTATTTTCAGTAACTTTTGAAGCATTTAATTTTTTCATTACCCTTGGTAATTCATTTTCAAAGTTTTCATCTTTAATGTAAAGAATAGCATCATCATCAGTTAGCTGAAAAATGTAGTTTCTTACTTCTTTTTTCTTATTAACTGTCAAATAAATAATTATTTCATCTAAATCAGCAAAATCAATTAAAACCGGAATCACAAAAAATCCTGGATTAGTTTCTCGAATATTAGTTACAATCTCTAATTCTTTTGCTACAGCTTCGCTATTTAATGAAGATTCACTTAAAAATAAGAAAGCACCTTGACAATTTTCATTAACAATATGTTCTTCAACTTTATCATCCCATTTATCTCCAGGATTTAATTCTTTGTCATACCAATAGTTTACACCATTATTAAATAGTTTATCCAAAATAGCATAAACTCTTTCAGAGTCTTTATGAGCATAACTAATAAAACAATATCTAGGATTAATTTTATTAATTCTATCAATGTATGTCATTGGTTTATTCATTGTTGACTCCTCCTTGTTTCTTATTTATTAAACGATATTTAGTATTTACAAATAACTTTAAAATGTCTTCAATTAACATATAATCATATCGATATGTATGAACTATTTCTAAATTTTCACTTATTGACTTATTATTTCTTTCACTTAATAAAGCAGCTAAATGATGATGATAATCATTTAAACCCTCATAAGTAGTAATACACGCATGTTCTCTTAAGATATCATTATCTTTATAGAAACGAGCATCAGTTTCATCAATCAAATAAATATCTTTCTTTTTCATTGGAACATATCCATATGAAATATAAAAAGCATTCCATCTCATATGTTCTTGATAAGAAATTACATTAACTGGTGTTTTTTCTTTTTTCTCGAAAAATAAGTATTCATTGTAATTATCTAAATCAGTTTTAATTACTTTTTTTAATTCCTTATTTACTTCAGTATTATCAACAACTGTATTTTCTTTAACATAATCAAATCCTAGTAAGTTTAGTTTTAAACGAATATTTAAACTTGAATAAATATTAGAGAATTGCTTAATCGCTGATAATTCATACCAAGATGTTTCATATAAATGTTTACCATTATACTTACTATTTAAATCTTTAGCAAGTTCCATTAATTCTTCATTGACAATTACTTGATGGTTAAATACACTTTTAATATTACCAAAAACTGTAATGTGACTACTATTCAATAGTTCCATCGCAAGTTTTGGATCATTTTTAATTCTAACAAAAATCTCATAATTTTCATATTTACGTTCTTCAAATAAACCTTTTAATTTTAACGCATAATCTAGATTATCAATATCTTCTCCGAAAGATACTATAATTCTATTATAGGTTTTTTCTAATTCATCAGTAAACATTGTTTTTACGATTTCACCAAATAACTCATTAGAATTAACATCGTATTTAAAATATTTAATAGTTTCCATCTTGTTTACTTTATCAAAATATTCAACACCATCAAATTCATTGATATGCTCATCATATCTTTCTGAATAAAAAATAGTATTTTTATTTTCAATAGAACTATTACTATTATCAAATGCATAATAATTAATTGAATATGGTTTAACATTACCATTAATAATTGTTGGCAATTGATCATTCATTAATTGTGCACGATGAAGTGCTCTAGATACTTTTCCATAACCTAAATAATAAACATTAATCTTAGTATCATTCTTTAAACTGGCAGTATCATAATCAAAGAAACAACTAGGCATATTCTTTGTAATTGGATTTTTTTCAATAAACTCTAAAGCCAAATATTCATAACGATTAAAGCATGTAATAAAAGCAGAAAAATCTTGTTCTTCTAATATTCTATTTTGAATAGTTAATTGATTATGAAAGTCCAATTCTACTTTTAAGAAAAATTGTTTTTTAGATACTACCTTAACTTTATTAATTTCAAGGTTTAAAAATTCTTTAAATTCATCAATATATTTAAGATTAGCATTGCTATCATTAAAAGAAATAAAATTAACTATATTGTTCTTCTTAAAACATTTCTTTAGTAATTTAACTAAATTATCTTTAGTAAAAGACATATTAATTACTGGTATACCATTAAAATAGTATTCAAAGAACTTTTCTTTTTTATAACTTTCAGTCAAAACTAAACATTTCTTATATTGTTGATAATATATTTCATTAAATTTATTTTCACCGATTAAAATATCACAATCTTTTTTAATAGCAATCGAAACTCTTATTTTGTTAATTACTCTAACGATTAAAGAACTTAATATTGTAATATATAATGAAGATACTAGTAGAAATACAGCTCCAAAGAAAGCAATTGAATAAATATTACTATATTCTACTAAATCTGCAACCATATCTTGATTTATTTCAAAAAAAGAAGAACTAATTACGTGTTCACAAATAACAAAATAATCAAATATTGTTACTTTTACTCCATTTAGTTCACTAGTATAATGGAGTCCAATAACATACAAAATAAATAATAAGATACATGAAGGGAAAATATACCATACTGTATCTTTAGAGATAATAATATTCTTTTTAATTGAAAAAATAACGAAAAATAATAACATAATTATTTCAATAATTAAGATTATTAAAGGCACATATGTATACATATTTAGACTCCTCTTTCTACTTTTCTTTAACTTATTATACCAATTAAGACTTTTTTTGTCAAAGAAATATCAATTTTATCGAAATTTGATTTTTTTAATATTAATTTATTTTCTTCTATTTATTAACTATAATAGGAAATATTTATTTATTAAAATAATAAAACAACCTACTGTTTGTAGGTTGTTTTTGTTTCTTATTTATAATAAGTAATCTCAATATCTCCAGTATCAGTATTAATTCTACAAGTCCCTCCATCTCTTGTTTCGGGAACATTTATTTTTCCAGTATCTGTATTTGTAATAAAGAATTTACTTGTAATAATTGTTCCTTTTACATCACCTGTACTTAAATTAATATTAATATTTTCAGCATCAAAACCATCAAATATTACATCCCCAGTAGAACCCTCAACATTTAAATCTTTAGCCACAATAACATGAGTTAATTTAGTTTTTCCAGTTGATATTTCAATTTCTAAAGATTCACAATTACCATTTTCTATATTAATATTTCCTGTACTTGATTCAATTTCTACATTTCCTAAAGTCTTAAAATCTTTAATATTAACATTACCTGTAGATATTTCGATGCCAAAATGATTAGTCACATTAGATGAAAAATTAATATCACCAGTACTTAGTTCAATATCAACACTACCAAATGTTAAACCTTTACCAATATTGATGTTTCCAGTACTTGCTTCAATATCTAAAGAATCAATTACTTCTTTTGATAAATATAGATCAATTTTAAATTTACCAAAATTAAAGAATCGATCTAAGAAGTTTCTCTTATCAACTCTTTCAATTAATAAAGTATTATTAACAACTTTTGTTTCAACAACAATCCCTTTATTTTCTACAGCAATTACTTTATCAACATTATCATCTGATACAAAAATATTAACTACATCTGTTTCAACATCAATATCAATATTATTAAATGATTCACTAATAATATATTCCTTTTCTTCAAGTGATGAATTAAGTTGAATTGCTTTAACTAAACTAACCACCATAACCAATATAAGCATTCCAACCAATGGGCCTAATATTATCCATAATAATTTTTTCATTTTTTTATCTCCTCATGTTTACTTATTTACCAAATAAATGGTATCAAACGATATTTTACTTTTTTCTTATATTCAATATATCCATCAAGTTCTTTTTCTAAAAACTTTTCTTCATAAATTATGCGAATTACAATTAAAACCGGATACATTAAAAAAACAAAGAATGAAATAATCGACCCTAATACTAAAGGCATTGATAAAAATAAAATTATAGTGGCAGTATACATCGGGTGACGAACAATTCCATATAAACCACTATCAATTACTTTTTGATTTTCTGTAACCTTAATTGTTCTTGATAAATAAGTATTTTGTTTTAAAACTACTCCCCACATTATATAACCAAACAAAAACAATCCAACCGCAATATAAACCCCTACTCTTGGTAATTGTAACCAGTTATATCTATAGTCTAATCCGGCAACTATAAAACCTATAATAAACATTAAACCACTTAGTTTAATTACAAGGCCTTGTTCTTTTTGTTTTTCCTTTGCGTCCAATCTTGATTTTAAAAGCTCTGGATTTTTAATCATCATCACAATTCCAGCAAGCAACATTGGAATAAATAAAACACCCATGAATAGCCAACCATTAAAATAGTTAATAGTTCCAGCCGGAATAAAAACTAATAAACCAATAATTATAACACCTAATAAATACTTAACAATAGCACTAATAAATAATTTACCATCCATTATTTTCATTTACTTCCTTTATCTATTAAATATCTTTTTCTATTTAAATTATACCACACAATAAAAAATTTTACTACAAAATAAAAAAGCCACTTCATCTTTTAGATAAAGTGGCATATATACTATCGGTGGACTAGGGGCGTACTTGACTGTATACACGTCGTTTTTAATGAAATAACAAATAAATCCCGGTTTATATTTGAAAACCGAGAATTTTAATTGTTGAAACGGGAATGTTTTACATTGCATAGAAAATTGTAATATTACATACATTAGTATTAAAAATCAGCAAATTAATCTTTTTTATCTATTAACAGTAACTGTTGTAATTTAGCAAAATATAATTTTTCATTTTCAGTTTGATTTGTTAGTATTCTTTTACTAAACTTATTGTATTCATTTCTAGCATGTTCTAGTGCTTCTATATGTGATACTGTTCCACTTCCTGTTAATATATCTTTTCTACTCATTTTAAGAAAATAGTCAAGTTGTTCAAGCCAATCATTCATTGTCATTGGCTTTTCCTCTTTTGCCATAAGTTCAGCAAAATCTAAATAAAGAGAAACAATTCTATTTAATGTATCTAGTTCATCTTTTGATAAATAGTTTTTAGCTATTTCAGCATCTTCTTTTGTTGGATAATCACCATCAAATGTAGTTAAACCCATAAAGTCTTTTTCAGCATTTGCTCTTTCTACTATTATTTCTGCAGCAGTGTGACCATGTGTTGCCCAGTGCATTTTGTTTTGAACTGTTTTAAAGAACTTTTGTGATACTTCAAGTTTAGGATCATAATCAATTGATGTTGCAAATATATCAAGAACTTGTCTCCAAAATACTCTTTCGCTAGATCTAATATCTCTAATTCTTGCAAGTAGTTCTTTAAAGTATCTTCCGCCACCTGCACGTTTTAATAAATCATCGTTTATCGCAAAACCTTTAACTATATACTCATTTAACGTTTTTGTTGCCCATTTTCTAAAATTTGTTCCAATATTACTTCTTACTCTATAACCAATAGCTATAATCATTTCAAGATTATAATATTTTATATTATATGTTTTTCCGTTACTAGCAACTGTTCGGAAATTCCGAACAGTTGAATTTTCATCTAATTCACCTTCTTCAAATATGTGTTTTATATGTTCACTAATATTAGATTTGCTAGACCCGTAAAGTTCTACAAGTTGTTCTTGTGATAACCAAACAGTATCTTCATAAAATTTGACTTCTAATTTTGTATTACCATCAGGTGTCTTATATATAATGATTTGACCATATTGTTTTTCCATAAAATTCACCTACTCATTAATGACATCTATTAACTTTAATTTTAAATCACGCTTAGTACGGAATTCCATCCCTTTATCAAATGCCGAATTAGGATGATTAATAAAATCTTCTTCAAGTTTAATGTCTTCATCAATTTGATATAAATATACAGGATATTTAATGCCATCATGGCTAACTTTTCCTTCATTAATAGATATATGTGATGGCTTACTTCCAAATGAAATTGCAAGTTCTTTAAATGGTGTAAAATCAAATCCTTCTTTTAATGTGTCTATTTTATATGGAGATCCATGATAATAAATTCCTTCATCTTGCTTTGAAAGTGTTAATATTTTATTAGGATATTGAACACCACCGCCAAGACAGTACCATTCATTTTCTTCGCATACCCTGTTAAATTCATCCATTACTTCAAATGGATTAGTATTAGGCGGTACCATTACATCTGCTCTTAATCTATATTTAACATCTTTGGAATCGTCACGTCCCTTGCCTTTTAATTTAAAAGGCATTTTTTTGTCATCAATACTTTTCTTTAAAAAAAGACGAATTGCTGTAGATAAATCTAAACCTAGTTCATTAAATAATTTTACAGCTTCTTCTTTTAATTCGTCATCAACTCTAATTTGTATATAGCTCATAACAATACCTCCATAACACTTTCATTATACCACAGCGTCACTACATTGTCAATACAAAAAACAAAAAATATGTGTCACAAATTTGAAATATTTTTTAATTTGTGACACATTATTGATAATTATATACGAAATTACACTCAAAAAATTTTACATTCCATATTTATAACTTATCATCAAATTATAAAGCAAATCTTAAATACATCACTTGCTTTGATAGGACTTTTAAATGTAATTTCCAACAAATATTTAAAATGACAAACTATTTTTATCAAGTTACAATATTGGAAAATCATCACATCAAAAAAAATACCACTTAATACTTGAAGTGGTATTTTGATAGTATTATTCAATTCTTAACATTCGATATCCAACACCAATATGTGTTTGAATATATTTAGATTCAACAGAATCTTGTTCAATTTTCTTTCTTAATGTTGTCATAAAAACACGTAAAGAAGCAACATCACTTTCCCAAGTAGTGCCCCATATTTCCATTGTAATATATGTATGAGTTAATACTTTTCCTACATTTTTAGAGAGTAAACACAATAATTTATATTCAATTGGAGTAAGGTGAAGTTCTTTATCATATAAATAAACACAGCCTGCACTATAATCAATAGTTAAATCTCCATTTTTAAAAATTGATTCAGCTTGTCTTTCATTCATACTATTTAATCTTCGTGTAGCAACACGAATTCTAGCAAGTAATTCTTCCACTGAAAATGGTTTAGTTATATAATCATCAGCTCCAAAATCCAAAGCATCAATTTTATCTGTATCTTCGCTTCTTGCACTTATAACAATAATTGGTATATTTGACCATTCTCTTACATTTTTAATTATTTCAACACCATCCATATCAGGAAGTCCCAAATCTAAAAGAATAATATCCGGTTTATGTGAAACAGCAAGCATAATTGCTTCATTACCTGAAGTAGCAACTAAATAATTATATTTATTAACTTTTAAAGTTGTTGAAATAAGATTTTTAATATGATTATCGTCCTCAACAATTAATATTAGTGGATTATTATTCATGTATTGTTACCTCCTTAATTGGTAAGTCAAATGTAAAAACTGTGCCTGTTGGTGTATTATCTGATACTTTAATTTCACATCCGTGTGCATTAATAATGGATTTACATAATGATAAACCTAGCCCTAAACTCTTTCTTCCATCAGCAATAATGTTATCTCCAATATAAAACATTTCAAAAATTCTATCTTTATCTTTTTCTTTAATACCTGGACCATTATCACTTACTTTGACTATTACTTTTGATTCATCTTTTGAAACATTAATGTTTATTGTTGATCCTTCTGGTGTATATTTAATAGCATTATCTATTAAATTAATAAAAACTTGAATAATTAATCTAACATCAACATTTACTAAAAGTAATTCATTAAATGGTTCTACCTTTATGTGATGTTTAATTTTATTTTTATTAATATGTTTTAATGCTTCATCAATTATATCCTCGATAAGTTCAGTAGTATAATTTAATTTAATTTTTCCTTCTTCTAATTTAGTGATTGATAAAAGATTTTCTACTAAATTAATTAGCCATAAAGAATCTTCATAAATTTCTGAATACATCTGAATTTTAATATCTTCATCTAATATTTTATTATTTGATTGATTGTTTTTTTTATTAGATTGGTTTTGTTAGAAATAATGTGTATGTTTTTTTGATTTTTAGGAGCTTTTTTAAAATTTCATAATATTACTTTTAATCGTTTGTAGTATATGATGCCTTTTCTGTAAAATTATTTTTAGGTTTTCCATCATCATCAACGTCAATAAATGAATTTTTGTATTCTTCTGCTATTTGATTTGTTTTTGAAAGTTTTTCAATTTCATCTATTGGTA
>JAFQRV010000047.1 GCA_017409905.1 Bacilli bacterium | reverse complement strand
CCATAAAACATTAACACCCGCCATCACCAATTCAAAACTTATTTTTCGAACCCATTTCATATAAAATAAATTGCTTTGGGCAAACAATATGCTTGAGTAGTTTTTTTTTTGGAAACTGACACCAGCCGTTGTGAGAAGAAAGGAGTGAGCAATCACTCCGACTTATCAGACAACTAGTAAAATATCCTTGCGACAATTATATTCAAAGCCATCGATTAAAAGATGGATGATGTATCTCAATTTAAGAATCATCCTCCTGAAGGGTTTCCGGAATCTCACCAAACCAGTTGCTTCTCTTTCCGATGTAATAAAGTAAGATACCAAAAATTACAGTACTCATGGTTGAAATTATTAAATCAGACATTACTATTGTTGAGGTTGAGGATTGAATTCCGAACATGACCAGTAAGCTGAAGGATAAGTTATTAGCAGTATGGAATGCGGAACTGACTTCCAGACCATTTGCTTTCCATGCTAAAAATCCCATTACTAAACCTGAAATTATTGTCCCAATGATTCCTATACCATTGTATCCGTGGGTGAATCCAAAGATTATGGCTTGGAGAATCACTGCCAATAATGGTATGTTAAACCATGATCCTAATGTTTGCATAAGAAGTCCACGGTATACGTATTCTTCAGCAATACATTGTATCGGCACTACAATTAGGAGGATTATAAAAAACAGTATTGTAAAATGATAATTTCCCACATTACCCAGTATTACGTGTTCAATAATTCCAACGACAAGGAATAAAATAAACGGTATTATAAATGCCTTGAGGTAGAGTTGGGTGTTCCATCCTCCACGTGAAGAGGAGTATGAGGAAAACGGTCTGTCCTTAACAATTTTAGTTGCAAGGTACAAAGATGGAATCATGATGGCTATTGCCAAATGAGAATAGATTTCGCCTATCTCGGAGTTCATGACTTCATATCCTCCACGTAGGAGTTGGGCCATAATGTTTTCTCCATATATTGCAGAGAAAACGGCAATTAATATTAGGTTGAGTATTAAATATATTATTGCACCTATTATGAAAACAAGTATAGGTTTGTACCATCTGTATTTTTCAAAAGTTCTTGGAAATGTTATATATTCTGAAATCTCTTTAACTGTCATATGGACATATTTCTATTTATTTGTATATAATGTTATATGAATAATATGTTTTATAGGTGTTTTTGTGAAAATTATTCGTTAGATAAAATCTGATTTTTCAAGAATTTCAGTGACTGCCAAATATTAAATTATATCTCAAGTATTTCGATTCACAAAAGACAGACAAGAAAACAATAACAGATGCTAAAGCAGGTAAAGGTTCTAATTGTGTTGACTGGGGACAAGTATACTATCGTATAGCAAAATCATTAGGTTATGACGCGCAGTTTGTCCATGTTAAATGCAGAGTCTCAGGAACCGGTCACATCAGATTAAGATTAAGACATAAAAAACATACTGGAGGAAAATGGATTAACCGTGATTCTGCCGCAGTAGCAGATATAACTTCAGGAAATGTAAAATCAATCTGGTGTGAAGATGGATACCTTATAGCATATGATCCATCATGGATATTTACATATTTATATTCAAGTTAGAGGTGATAATATGATTGTGGTCAAGCGATTGAAGAATTAAAAAAATTCCCAAAAGATAAACCATTAATGATAATGGGATGGTATAGTATTGCAGAAACAGATGACCCTGAAGACATTAACAGTATATGTTATCTCAAAGAAGTAGATATAGATACTTTAGAAGTCACAGGTGAAATACAAGACTTTGTAGCTATTGTTACTGATAAATACCATGAAATAGCAAGTGAATTTCCATAACTACATTAACGTCGGCTATTTGCTATTCAACTTCTTTTTTGAAACCCTTTCATATATATCAAAGTGGAAAACCATATTGGATTGTGAAAGGGCTTCCGTTAATGTTAATGTCCTCTCATTAAATCAAATGTAAAAAAAGTAGCTATTGAATTATCAACATTATGTTAATGGAAACATAACATCTTATTTTAACATTAACATCGGGGTTCAGCTATTTAAAACTTCTTTTCCGGAACGCTTTCATATATATCGCAGTTTGAAATCTAAATTCAAATTGGGAATCACGGCCGTTAATGTTAATGTCAATTGATTTAATTAAAAGTAAAGAGCCTGTATCAATTATATTATTATTGGCAGTAATTATTTTGTAGCTTACGCTTTTTTGAAAAATAGTTATTTTATAAATCTCGGTAAATTCTTAATCCAAGATCAGTTAGATAGTATACTCTTCCAGTTTTAGCTTCAGGATCTAAACATTCAACAATATTCTTTTCTCGTAAATCGCTTAGTACTCTTGATGTTAAACTGAATCTCGCACCCATTTCTTCTTTAATTTCAGATGGAGTTTTATTTCTGGATGTTCCAATTATTTGAATTATTTCCTGACGATTCTTACTACGTTTGACATAGGTAAATGCGTCAATGTATATCGAGGTATCAGTGTCTTTTAACATATTTATCTATATCAATTATGGATTAAATATTATGCTATTTCTATATTATTACTATTCTATTAACCTCGAACAAATTTGTATATACAAATTAAAACTTAGTTATATACCTCAAAAATAAGTATTCTTAATTTTAAAGCAGTATATTAATTTAAAACTTAATTTAAATCAATTAATTTTTAATATAACACATTAATTATAATTTAATTATAATTTGTGTCCATATTGTTTGTGAAAAATATATTATTTTATATAGTAGAACTAATAAATTAATATAATGTAT
>JAFQRV010000046.1 GCA_017409905.1 Bacilli bacterium | reverse complement strand
GAAGAGACAATATTTTGTCATATTTTATCATTATACAGATTATTATTTTTCAATAATAAAAATTACCCCCCCCGATGCGAACTAAAGTTCTTATCGAGAGGAATAATTGAAGTTTAAGGTAAAATTTATTATCGTTGAGTACTTTCTACTCTATTTAAATCATATAACAAAAAAAGTACTTTTTCAAGTACTTTTTATTCCAATGTCAAATTATATGTTACCACTTACTAAATATTTAAAATTCTTTTTATATATATCCCACATATTAGCTTTCTTAATACTCTCACTTACAGTTATATCAAATTCTTTATATTTCTTACCATCTTTATATAAGTGCAATTTCCCAACTACATCTCCTACATATATAGGAGCAGTTATTTCATTTAATTTTAATTTATAATCATATTTAGGATCTAGTTCTATACTATTTAAATCTGTTACATCATTAACTAATTTTAATTCTACATAATCTTTTTTTCCGTTGTTTACTTTCACTTCACCTAAATAAGTATCTTTATTGTAAATAGTTTTTAATTTATAATTATTGAATCCATAATCTAATAATTCAATTGTATCTTTACTTCTTGCTTCACTTGTCTCTTCGCCCATTACTACACTAATTAATCTCATATCATTTCTCTTAGCTGTTGCTGTTAAATTATATCCAGCTAATTTAGTAAAACCAGTTTTTAAACCATCTAAACCATTATAATATTTTATTAATTTATTAGTATTTACCATCCATACACTACTACCATCATTTTTCTTTAAATATTCTTCATATATACTAGAATATTCTAAGATTTCTTCGTGTTTTAATAATTCACTTGCAATCATAGCCATATCATATGGACAAGAATAATGATTTTCATCATCTAATCCATGTACATTTACAAAGTTTGTGTTAGATAATCCTAACTCTTTTACTTTATCATTCATCATCTTAATAAATTTTTCTTCTGTACCACCAACATATTCAGCTAGTGCTACAGCTGAATCATTAGCACTAGCAATACAAATGCTTTTTATTAAATCATCAACTTTCATAATTTCACCTGGATTTAAGTAAACTTGACTACCGCCCATATTAGATGCATTTTCACTTACAGTAACTTCATCAGTTAATTTTATTTTACCTTCATCAATTTTATCCATAACTAAAAGTAATGTCATTATCTTAGTCATACTAGCTGGTGCTAAATGTTCATAAGGATTTTCATCCATTAATATTTCTTTAGTAGTATATTCAATTAAAATACTTCCTTTAGCATTTGTTGCGAATACTGTAGAACTGAAACAAAATAAACAAGTTAAAAATACTACAAATTTCTTCATAATTCACCTCTAATTAATTATATAAAAAGAAAAGAAAATAATTACTTATTTTCTTCCAGTTATTCCATAATAACGTCTTACTAGTCTTATTCCTTTTTCACTAGTATTTCTTTTCACATATTGGTCTAATAAGTCTTGAGCAATTTCTTTTTTGTTTAAAATTTCATTTTCTGTTTCTTCACTAAAATCATCTAGTATTGGGACTTTTTTTAAAAATTTATAAAATAATTCTTTGTTTTTGAAATATTCAATAGTGTGTATTGGAACTAATGTAACATCTTTAAATCCTGCATCTAATGCATTTTCATAATCTACTATACTTATTGGTTTCTTGTCAAAAAATGCTTGTCCATAACCAAAAATTCTTTTTAATTCATGTGAATCATATTTGTCTACGCCATGTATTAAAACATAACCGTCTTTTTTTAATGCTTCGTAAATTGCTTTTAAATCTGTAACTGTGTTTCTTGCAACAATAACGTCATAATAATTCTTTTCTACATCCATTTTTAAATTGTTCATTACTCTGAAAGTTATATTTTTTCTACCACTTAACTCTAAGTTTTTGTTAGCAGTTTTTATCATTTCAGGGGAATAGTCAGTTGCTAATATTTCTTGTACATCAGGAAAATACTTTAAAACTTTTTCTCCTCCACCAGTTCCTAGATCTAGTATTTTAGAATTCTCATTTGTTACACTTTTTAATATTTCATATAAATCCCAATTTGTTAATTTTTCTTCTATTATTTCAAATTCATCAAAAGACCAATTTGCAGTTTCTTCATAATATTCTTTTTCATTCATAATTTTTCTACCTTCTTTCTGACTTTTATGTGATTGTATTAAAAAAGAACCTCCTTTCATGCATACGACAAAACCAATCACAACATTTGTGTATGATTTATGCCATTCATGAAGAGATTCTTAAGGCTCATCATTATTCCTTTAAACTTACGTTTATCTGATAGTAAAACGCGAATGGTCGAATTGATTTACTACGAACTAATGTTATCATAAAAAAATTATTTTGTCAAATCTAACAAAAAAGCATCCAATTAAGGATACTTTAATTATTCATTAACTTCTTCTACAGATTCTTCATCAACTGTAACTAATTCAGTTTCAGTAACTTCTTCATCATCTAAGAATTGATTTTCTAAAACTTCACTAGGTTCATCATCCATTAAACCTTTTTCTAACTCTATAGCTATATCACTATATTGTTTAGCACCTGTTCCTGCTGGGATAAGTTTACCAATAATAACATTTTCTTTTAATCCTGTTAAATTATCAACTTTTCCTTTAATAGCAGCATCAGTTAAAACTCTTGTAGTTTCTTGGAATGATGCAGCAGATAAGAATGAATCAGTTTCTAGAGAACTCTTAGTAATACCTAGAATTATAGGTCTACCAGTTGCTGGTACTCCTCCTTCGAGTAATACTTTTTTATTTCTTTCAGCAAATTCACGTATACTTACTGTTAATCCTGCTACTAAATCAGTATCTCCTTCATCTACAACTCTCATCTTACTTATCATTCTACTTGCAATAATTTCAACGTGTTTGTCTGAAATATCAACACCTTGTGATTTATATGCTTTTTGAATTTCAGTTAAGATATATTCTTGAGTAGTGATTGGATCTGTTACAGCAAGTAATTCTTTAGGAGAAATAGTTCCTTGAGTTAACTTATCTCCAGCATGTACTTCATCACCAATTTCAACATTAAGTTTAGCTTGATAACTTGTTATATGATCTCTTGCTTCAGTTTTATTTTCAACAGTAACTTTCCATTTACCATTTACATCTTCAATTAAACTTACTTTACCATCTATTTCTGAGATAGTAGCTTTACCTTTTGGATTACGAGCTTCGAATAATTCTTCAACACGAGGAAGACCTTGTGTGATATCTTCTCCACCTGCAACCCCACCTGAGTGGAATGTACGCATTGTTAACTGTGTACCTGGTTCACCAATTGATTGAGCAGCCATAATACCAACAGCTTCTCCTGTTTCAACTAAGTTTCCAGTAGCTAAGTTACGTCCATAACATTTTTGACAAACACCATTAGGACTCTTACAAGTTAAAATACTTCTAATTTCAACTTCTTTAACACCTGCTTTTTCTATCTTAGATACTAATGATTCATTTAATAATACATCTTTATCTACGATTACTTCTTTTGTTTCTGGATGAATTACTACTTTAGAAGTAAATCTTCCTAAAAGTCTTTCAGCAAGTGATTCAATAACACTTCCATCTTTATCATTACATAAGTCTTTTACAACTAATCCTGATACACATCCACAATCTTCATCTTTAACAATGATATCTTGTGAAACGTCTACTAAACGACGAGTTAAGTAACCTGAGTCTGCTGTACGTAACGCTGTATCTGTATCTCCTTTACGAGCACCATGTGTTCCTAAGAAGAATTCGTTAACTGAAAGACCATCACGTAAACTTGATAAGATAGGAATTTCTACTGATGTACCATCTGGTTTAGCCATTAATCCACGCATACCTGCCATTTGACAGAATTGGTCAGCACTACCACGTGCTCCTGAATTCATCATCATGAATACTGGATTATGAACATCATTTTTAGCTATATCACTAAGTTCATTTTTAACTTGATCTTTTACATTGTTCCATACTGCACAAACATTTGCATATCTTTCTTCATCAGTTATTAAACCACGAGCAAATTGTTTGTTGATTTTATCAACTTTATCTTGTCCTGCTTTAATAAATTCTTCTTTATTAGAATCTACTATAATATCTGATAAAGATACTGTAACACCTGCTAATGTAGAATACTTAAATCCTAAATCTTTTAAGTTATCTAGCATTATACTAGTTTCAGTTGTTTTATATAATTTAAATATTTGAGCAATTATATTTTGTAAAATCTTTTTATCAAAAGGTTTTACTAATTCCATATTTTTAATAACTTCTGGAATATTTTCTCCCCTATCTATGAAATATTTCATTGGAGTAATACCACTAATATTTTCTTTAGTTGGTTCATTCATATAAGGGAATGTATCAGGTAAAATTTCATTAAATATTAATTTACCTGGTGTAGTAACTAAATATTTATCTTTAACTTCATCCATAAATATTCTATGTTTAAATGAACTTACTGGAAGCGCAATTCTTGTATGTAAACTAACTTCTCTTCTTTCATAAGCCATTATAGCTTCGTTACTATTTTTATATACTTTACCTTCATTTGGAAGTCCAGCTTCTTCTATTGTAATATAATAGTTTCCTAAAACCATATCTTGACTTGGTGTAACGATAGGTTTTCCATCTTTTGGAGATAGAATGTTGTTAGCACCTAACATAAGAATTCTAGCTTCAGCTTTAGCTTCTTCACTTAAAGGTACGTGAACAGCCATTTGGTCTCCATCGAAGTCAGCATTAAATGCTGCACATACTAATGGATGTAGTCTAATTGCTTTACCACCAACTAACTTAGGTTCAAATGCTTGAATACCTAATCTATGTAGAGTTGGAGCACGGTTAAGCATAACTGGATGTTCAGTAATTACATCTTCTACTATATCCCAAACACATTCATTTCTTGTGTCTATTAATTTTTTAGCACCCTTAATGTTATGAGCAAGTCCACGACTTACTAATCCATTAATTACATGTGGTTTAAATAACTCTAAAGCCATTTCTTTAGGAATACCACATTGATACATTTTTAAATTAGGTCCAACAACTATAACTGAACGTCCAGAATAGTCAACACGTTTACCTAATAAATTCATACGGAAACGACCTTGTTTACCTTTTAACATACTAGATAATGACTTTAATGGTCTATTTCCAGCAGCAGTAACACTTCTTCCACGTCTACCATTATCAAATAATGTATCAACTGCTTCTTGAAGCATACGTTTTTCATTTTGAACAATTATAGATGGAGCACCTAACTCTAATAATTTTTTAAGACGATTATTTCTATTAATAATTCTTCTATATAAATCATTTAAGTCACTAGTAGCAAATCTACCACCATCTAATTGAATCATTGGACGTAATTCTGGAGGTATTACTGGAATAACATCCATTACCATCCATTCTGGTTTATTTCCACTTTCTTGGAATGATACTAAACATTCTAAACGTTTAACTAATCTTATACGTTTTTGTCCAGTAGATCCTTCTAATTCACTTCTTAAAGTTTCTATTTCTGAATCTATATCAACTTCACGTAATAATCTTTGAATAGCTTCTGCTCTCATTCCTACTTCGAAACCATTACCATATTTTTCATAATATGCTCTATATTCTTTATCTGATAATGTTTGTTTCTTTTCAAGAGGTGCATTACCTGGATTTAATACTACATAACTTACGAAATATAATACTTCTTCCAAATCACGAGGTGACATATCTAAAACTAATCCCATTTTAGAAGGAACACCTTTAAAGAACCATATGTGTGAGCAAGGAGAAGCAAGCTCAATATGTCCCATACGTTCACGACGTACTTTAGAACGAGTTACTTCTACTCCACATCTATCACATACAACGTTTTTATATCTTAATCTTTTATATTTACCACAACTACATTCATAGTCTTTACTAGGTCCGAAGATTTTTTCACAATATAGACCATCTCTTTCAGGTTTTAAGGTACGATAATTTATTGTTTCTGGTTTAGTAACTTCACCATAAGACCAACTTCTAATTTTATCAGGACTTGCTATACCAATTTTAATTCCCTTAAAATTATTAACTTCTAACATTAAATTTCATCCCTTTCTATATCACCATTAGATATTTTTTCTAAATCTTCATCAGTAGGCATTTCATCTAATTCTTCTTCGAATTCATCTTCTGTGTCATCATTTTCTTCATCAGGAACGAATTCTATATCTTCATTAGTAGGCATAGGTGCTATTTCTGAATTATTTTCTTTATTTATATCTATTTCATCTATAGTAATAGCAACATCATCATCTACACCTTCTAAATCAGTAATATCATGTATTTCGTCATTATTATCTATAATTGAAATGTCTAATCCTAATGCTTGGAATTCTTTAATTAAAACTCTGAAACTTTCTGGAACTCCTGCTTGACTTACATTCTTTCCTTTAACTAAAGCTTCATAAACTTTAACACGTCCAACAACATCATCTGATTTGATAGTTAAGATTTCTTGTAAAATGTGTGCAGCACCATAAGCATATAATGCCCAAACTTCCATTTCTCCGAAACGTTGTCCACCAAATTGTGCCTTACCACCTAAAGGTTGTTGAGTAACTAATGAGTATGGACCAGTTGAACGAGCATGTAATTTATCATCAACCATGTGATGTAATTTAATCATGTACATTACACCAACTGCAACTCTATTTTCAAATGGTTCTCCAGTACGTCCGTTATAAAGTACTGTTTTACCATCTGCGTCTAATCCAGCTTCTTCCATCATTTCAGCAATGTCTTCAACTGTTGCTCCATCAAATACTGGAGTTGCAATATGAACACCTAATTTTTTAGCAGCCATACCTAGGTGTAACTCTAGTATTTGTCCTAAGTTCATACGTGATGGAACACCTTGTGGGTTAAGTACGATATCAACTGGAGTACCATCTGGTAAGTAAGGCATATCTTCTTCTGGTAATATAAGTGAGATAACCCCTTTATTACCATGACGTCCAGACATTTTGTCTCCAACTTGAATCTTACGTTTTTGAATAATATAAACTCTTAATACTTTTGAAACACCAGCTGGTAATTCATCACTATTTTCTTTAGTAAATATTTTAACATCATGAACTATACCATCAGCTCCGTGAGCAACACGAAGTGATGTATCTCTAACTTCACGAGTTTTTTCACCAAATATAGCATGTAATAATTTTTCTTCACTAGTTAATTCTTGAACTCCTTTTGGAGTAACTTTACCAACTAATATATCTCCTTCATGAACTTCTGTTCCAATTTTTATAATACCATTAGCATCTAAGTTTTTACGAGCATCTTCACCAACATTTGGAATATCTCTTGTAATTTCTTCAGGTCCTAATTTAGTATCACGACAATCAATATCATAATGTTCAATATGAAGTGATGTATAAACATCATCTTTAACTAATTTTTCATTTAATACAACAGCATCTTCATAGTTATAACCATTAAATGTCATAAATGCTACTGTCATATTTTTACCTAAGGCTAATTCACCTTTTTCTGTACTTGTACCATCTGCGATAACTTCACCACGATGTACCTTATCTCCTTCTTTAACAATTGGAGAATGATTTATACAAGTTTCAGCATTACTTCTTTCAAAGTTTGCTAAATAATATATATCTTTATCTTTTGCATTTTTAACAATTATCTTTTTAGAATCAGCATATTCTACTACACCATCAGCTTTAGCAACAATAGTTGATCCTGAATCTCTTGCAGCAATATATTCAACACCAGTACCAACAAAAGGTGCTTCGCTTTTTAATAGTGGAACTGCTTGACGTTGCATGTTTGATCCCATTAAAGCACGGTGAGCATCATCATGATCCAAGAATGGAATACAACTTGTTGTAATTGAAACAACTTGACTTGGAGCAACATCTATAAAGTTAACTAATTCTTTTTTTACAATTAAGTTTTCGCCATTTAAACGAGCTACTACAGTTTCATCAGTTATGTTATTATCTTTATCCATACCAATTGTAGCTTGAGAAATATAATAATCACTTTCTTCATCAGCTGTTAAATAAACAACTTCATCAGTAACATGACAATTTACTACTTTTCTATATGGAGTCATAATAAATCCGTATTCATTAACTTTAGCATAACTTGCTAAAGAAGTAATAAGACCGATATTAGCTCCTTCTGGAGATTCAATTGGACAAATTCTTCCGTAGTGAGAAACGTTAACGTCACGAACTTCCATACCTGCTCTATCTCTAGATAATCCTCCAGGCCCTAAACTTGATAAACGTCTTTTATCAGTTAATTCTGCTACAGGGTTAACTTGATCCATGAATTTTGATAATTGACTTGAACCAAAGAATTCTTTTAACGCAGCAGTAACTGGACGAATATTAATTAAAGTTTTTGGAGTAACTGTTTCTAATTCTTGAGTAGTCATTCTTTCACGAATAACTCTTTCCATACGAACCATACCAGTTCTAAATTGATTTTGAATTAATTCTCCAACTTGTCTAACACGTCTATTTCCTAAATGATCTATTTCATCAATAGAACCAATATCATCTAATAAATTTAAATAATATGATACTGCAGCATATATATCTGATACAGTCAAACGTCTACTATCAATAGTTTGATCATTACCTATAATCTTAATTTTTTCTTGTTCATTAGTTTTACTATAAACTAACACTTCTTGAACTTTGTTATATTCATCTAATTCTTCATTAATAAGAACTTCTTTAACATTATAACCATTTTCAAAAATTGGTCTAATTGCTTCTAAAGTGGCCTTATCAATTACAGTACCCTCTTTAACGATTACTTCTTTACCATCTTTAATATTTTCAGCTATTTTTTCACCTAATAGACGATCTAATACATTTAATTTTTTATTAAATTTATAACGTCCAACTTTAGCTAAATCATAACGGAATTTATCAAAGAAACGTGTAATTAATTGGTTCTTTGCAGAATCCAATGTAGCTGGTTCACCAGGTCTTAATTTTTCATAAATTTCAATTAATGCTTCGTCAGTATTTTTAGTAGAATCTTTTTCTAAAGTATTTTTAATGAATCTATTATCACCAAATACTTCTAAAATACTTTCATCACTAGATAAACCTATTGCACGTAAAAGAGTTGTAATAGTAACTTTTCTAGTTCTATCAATTCTTACATAAATAACATCTCTTGCATCAAGTTCAAATTCTAACCAAGTACCTTTATTTGGTATCATTTCTCCACTAACAACAGGACGTCCGTTTTTATCTATTTCACGTTTGAAATAAATACTTGGACTACGTACTAATTGAGAAACAATAACACGTTCTACACCATTGATAATAAATGTACCAGCTTCAGTCATCATAGGCATGTCACCTAAGAAAACTTCTTGTTCTTTAACTTCTCCTGTTTCATTAATAAAAACACGAGCTTGAACTTTTAATGGAGCACTATATGTTACCATTCTTTCTTTTGATTCCTTTACACTGTATCTAGGTTCATCAAAAGAATAATCACTAAAACTAAGTGAAATATTACCAGTGAAACTTTCTACAGGAAATAAATCTTCAAATACTTCTTTAATTCCTTCTAATAAGAACCAATTATATGATTCCTTTTGAATATCTAATAAATCTTTTAATTCATATTTATTAGATGTTTTTGAGAAAGATCTTCTTTCTCTATGGTCACCAAATTTTTCTATTTTGTAAGCCACTAATTTCACCCCAATGCTAATAGTTTTTTAAACGCAGATCTAATAAATTAGATAATACGTCACCAATATAAAATTTTATCAATAAAAAATGATTATGTCAACGTTTTTTACAAGAAATAACAAAAAAACCTTTTTTTCTATCAAGTATAGTTATATCATAAACATTTTTCATTTTCTCTATTGTACTTTTGGCTCCATGATCTTTATTCATTACAAACCATAATTCGCCATCATTATTTAAATAATTACTTGCATCCATTAATATTTTCATATATACATCTTTACCTGCTCTAATAGGAGGATTAGTAATTATTACATCATATTTATCTTTAATATTTTCATAAATATTGCTTTCAAATACTTTTGCTTTAGCATAGTTGTTCTTTATATTTAAATCAGTTAAATGTATTGCTCTTTTATTTATATCAATCATATCAACTGTGGAATTCATAATTCTAGAGATAGTTATCCCTATAAGACCATATCCACAACCTACATCTAATACATTAATATTTTTTCTTCCGTTTTTAAAATAAGTTTCTATTAATAATTTACTAGCAAAGTCAATTCTATCCTTAGAAAAAACACCTAAATCACTAGTAAAATCAAATTCATGTTCTAAATAATTATATTTTAATTTTCTATATTCGCTTTTTAAGTTTTCGTTATTAGTGAAATATTGATTCATTAACATTCCCCTTTTTCGACATAAAATAATTATATCATATTTTTATATAATTGCAAAGAAAAAATTTATAGTTTATTACTACAAATTTAATTATTCAATTACGTAAGGTTTTTCAAGTGTTCCTTCTCCGCCTGTGATCGCTGCACTAGGTGCTAGAGAAACTGCAGGACGGAATGGGTTGTTTTCTGACACCCCGAAGTTATCCGCTTCATAGTTTATCAAGCTGCCAGTTTCGTACACAAGGAATGCTCTATCCCCAGAACTAAAGTCGTGAGGCGAAAGAGTCCAGAAAGAATAACTATCCTTACTATAATCATTCATTAAATAATAAAAATAATTGTTATTGTATGTCCCACTTTTTCCTCCAGCATATACTATCTCGTCTGCTGTTATTGTACTTACATACATTGGTAATTCATTACTTACTCCTGATACTGTTGCAAATTTATCTAATACTGTTCCATTACATTTCAATGTTGGTTGATATCCATTTGCATATTCATCTGTTAATCTTGTAAAAGCATCATAATACATATCTCCTGAATAATCGTATTGTTCTAATAAAGTATATTTAAAAGCACCTGACGACTCACTTCCGGTATATGCTTTATCTCCTAAACACCAATCTCCTGCTTTTAATTTACCAGTATAATCTGCTAATTTTGTAGTTTGGAAATCATAAAATGCTTTTACCATTGATGAAATATTATTTGTTACTGGATTTAAATAATTCATTATATTATCATCCCAAGAATTTCCATTTACATTTTTTCTTTCATATCCATAATTTCCTGTTCCTATATTCCAATTTCCGGTATATACAGCAGTCGTTGTTTCTGTTTCAGCATCATCACAAGTTGTATACTGATCTTCTAATATTAGTTTTATTGAACCATCTCCTGCAATTCTCACTATTCTCCAACACATTCCTGCGAAATTTACATAGTTATCTTCTACGTTCCCCCTAAAGTAATAACTTGTTCCATAATCATCTGGTGTTGTACTTAATACTTTTTCATACTTAGCTTTTGTTAAAATTTTTCCGTTTTCACAATCAGAAACATATATTATATCCCACAAATATCCATCAAATACATATTTTCCTTTTGCATTATCACAACCTGTATATTCAGTTACAGCATCACAATCTCCATCTCCATAATAACATTGTAACAATGCATCCTCTGTTTCTGCGTATTCTACCACATTTTCGTCATTATAATAAATAGTTTCTTCTACTCCTAAATCCCAATTATTAGTACTTATTTCTTCCGCAACTTTAGTTGGTGGTATATTCACAAATCTTGTACCATTTTTATTTTCTTTAGCATTCTTTATAATATTGTAAGCAAGACTTACATTATCAGTTGCTGTTACTCCAGTCTTAAATGGATTTTCCAGTTGTGCCACATCTGATATATTTACTCTTGCTTGTAATGTTTTACCCATATCATCACTTTGATTTAATTCAGTATCTATATACCATAATGTTAATATATACTCATGAACTCTATTTTCAGGTATATCATTTCCTACTAATATTCCACCTTTAATCGGAAATATACTTAAACTCTCAACATCATTACAAGATTCAGTCGTTACAACATTTCCACTTTTATCTTTTACTGAACAAGTTAATGTATATCTAAAGTCATTTGATACAAATGAGGTTGGACTTCCATCACTTGCTTTAGTCACACTTACGTTATCAATAATAACTACATAACTAGAATCATTTCCATTATTTGTAACAGTAAATGTTTTTGTACCTATAGCATCATCCGCATCAGTTTCTGCAGTTGGCATTAATGCAGTATCTCTTTGTATTATTTCTGCGCTGTTATCACCATACACTAATTCTAAATTGGCAGTTGTTACGCTTATACTTTTATCATTTTCATTTCCTGTTATTCTTGTTAAGAAATATGCATAAGTAAGTCCTACTAATGCTAGTAATACTATAAATATTCCAGTAATACTTATTATGATTTTTTGACGTCTGTTCATTTCTTTACCTCTTTCCTTCTATTTTTATCTATACATAATAAATTTACAACAAAATCTTTTTCTTTACCACGAACTGGCATCACTCATAGTATATAAAAGGAAGAGACAATATTTTGTCATATTTTATCATTATACAGATTATTATTTTTCAATAATAAAAATTACCCCCCCCGATGCGAACTATAGTTCTTATCGAGAAGAATAATTGAAGTTTAGGTAAAATTTATTATCTTAAGTAGTTTTTCTACTCTAATTACATTATAAAATATAAAAATATCTTTGTCTAGTATTAAAAAAATTTTAAATAGCAATATATAAAAAAGTGTAATTTCTTACACTTTATTCTTCGTAACTACAACTACTACATTTAACTTGATTATTCTTAGTTACTAATAAATTGTTACATTCCGGACATAATTTATTAATTGGTTCATCCCATGTAGCAGTCTTACATTTTGGATAATTATTACATCCATAGAATATTTTATTACGTCTTGTTTTCTTTTCTATTATTTGTCCTTTTTTGCATATAGGACAATCAAATAATATTTTATCTATTTTTTCTTCTTTTTTAATATATTTACATTCTGGATAATTACTGCATGCAGTAAACTCACCAAATTTTCCTTTTCTAATAACTAAATCACTATTACATTCTGGACATTTTTCACCAGTTAGTGTAGGAGCTTTCTTTTCCATATTAGAAAATGCTTCTTCTACTAGTGGTTCAAACTTGTCATAAAAACTTCTTAATACTTTTATATTATCAAGATCTTCCTCTGCTATTTTATCTAAATCTAATTCCATATCACGAGTATATTCAACATTAATTATATTAGAGAAAAATTCTTGTAATTTATCAGTAGTTTCTATACCAATTTCAGTTGGATGAAATTTTTTATCTTGAATAGTTACATAAGCACGTTCTTTTAAAGTTTCCATAGTTTTAGCATATGTACTAGGTCTTCCTATTCCCAATGCTTCCATTTCTTTAATTAAACTAGCTTCTGTATAACGTGCAACTGGTTTTGTGAAATGTTGTTCTGATAAAATTTCAGTTGTATTAAATACATCACCTTCATTTATATTAGGTAACATAACATCTTCGCTATTCATATATTCACTATACACTTTCATAAAACCATCAAACTTAGTAATTTGACCTGTAGTTTTAAATATATAATTATTATTATCCATTTCTATACTAGTTTGAATTACTTTAGCATCTTTCATAAGACTAGCTAATGCACGATAATAAATAATACTATATACTTTATATTCATCACTAGTTAAATAAGACTTAACACTTTCAGGAGTTCTTTTTATACTAGTAGGTCTTATTGCTTCATGAGCATCTTGTACATTATCTTTTTTCTTAGCAACTTTAACACTACCTACATATTCCTTACCATAATTTTCTTCTATAAAACTTTTAGCACTACTAACAAAAACATCAGATAATCTTGTAGAGTCTGTTCTCATATAACTAATTAAACCGACAGTTTCACTACCTATGTCTTTTCCTTCATATAACTTTTGAGCAATGCTCATAGTTTTACTAGAACCAAAATTAAATTTTGTAGAACAAGCTTGTTGTAAAGTTGATGTAGTAAATGGCATTACACCTTTTTTATTTTTTTCTTTGCTAGTTACACTCACTACTTTAAAAGTATCTGTTAATTCACTTAATACTTTGTCTGCATCTTCTTTTGTTTTGATTTCTAATTTTTCATTATTATACTTTTCTAATTTAGATTTAAAATCATCGAAATTAGCTTCTATTGTCCAATATTCTTCTGGAGTAAAAGCTTCTATTTCTCTTTCTCTATCTACGATAAGTTTCAATGCAACACTTTGTACACGTCCTGCTGATTTACCACCAGTCTTACTTTGCATTAATTTAGATAATCTAAAACCTATTATTCTATCTAATATTCTTCTTGTTTCTTGACTTTTAACTAAATTATAATCTATCATTGTAGGATTATTTATTGCTTCTTTAACAGCATTTTCTGTTATTTCATTAAATAATACCCTTTTATAATTATTATCTTTTAATCCAATAGCATCATATAAATGCCAACTTATTGCTTCTCCTTCACGATCTGGGTCTGTTGCAAGATAAACAATATCAGCACTCTTAGCATCTTTTTTTAAGTCACTTATTACTTTTTTCTTTCCTGTTATAGGAATATAGTTAGGTTCAAAGTTATTTTCTACATCTACTCCTAAGCCAAACTTACCACTAGTCGCTAAATCTCTTATATGCCCTTTACTTGATACTACTTTATAGTTACTTCCCAAATATTTTCCAATCGCCTTAGTTTTACTAGGGGACTCAACTATTACTAGATTCATATTTACCCTCTCTCTCAAAAACAAGAATACAATATAAAATAATAATTGTCAATTTATTTTTTCCAAATAGTTCCAATTGACTTGACGAACAATTGTATTTATAATTATATTAGGTGATTGGAATGGAAACTTTAGAAAATTTACAAATTAAAAGAAATATTATTTGTATAGATTTAAAAAGTTTTTTTGCAGCATGTGAATGCGTAGAAAGAAATTTAAATATGTTTAACTTTCCATTAGTTGTTGCAGAACCTAATAGAGATGGTGCAATAACATTAGCAGTTACACCCTATATGAAATCACTGGGAGTCAAATCACGCGGAAGAATTTTTGAAATACCTAAAAATATACCATTTAAAACCGTTAGACCTAGAATGAGCCTTTATATAGAAAAATCAAAAGAAATAGTTAGTATATATTTAGATTATGTATCAAAAGAAGATTTACATATATATTCAATAGATGAATGTTTCTTAGATATTACTGATTATATGAAGTTATATAATAAAACAACCTATGAAATTGCAAAAGATATATTAAATACAATAAATAAAAAAACAGGACTTTATGCAACAGCAGGAATAGGTCCTAATATGTTACTTGCTAAAATAGCAATGGATACAGAAGCAAAACATAATTCTGATATGATTGCTGAATGGACTTATGATGATATTAAAACAAAACTTTGGAAAATAGAACCGCTAAGCGATATGTGGGGAATAGGATCACGCATGGAAAAGAAATTAAACTTACTTGGGATTAAAACAATTGGAGATTTAGCAAATTATAATAAATACAAATTAAAAGAAAAATTTGGAATTATTGGAGAAGAACTTTGGTATCATGCTAATGGAATTGATTTAAGCAAAATAAGTGACTTTAATAAAGAATCAAAAGAAAAAAGCATTTCTAATAGTCAAATATTATATAAAGATTATTATAACGAAGATATATATTTAATAATAAAAGAAATAATTAGTATACTTGTAAAAAGACTAAGAAAAGAAGACTATTTAACTAGTAGATTATCTATAAATATAGGATATTCTAAAAAT
>JAFQRV010000045.1 GCA_017409905.1 Bacilli bacterium | reverse complement strand
GCAACATAATTGCTAATTACCTTTAAACAAGTTTTGATATAGTCATCAGTTTCAACATTTAACTTAGATTCAATTAAATTATTTAAGTCATCAAAAGTTGGATAATCTCTGTTTGATAAAAGTTTCAAGTTAACTTTTGAATTAATATTTTTACTTTCATATAGTTCTTGAGTTATCTTATTAAGCATCTCTAAACTATCTGAATTGATTCCAGGAAGGATTAACCTATAAAACTCTTCTAAGAATTGTAAATGAGAATAAAAGCTATTTTCTTCTTCATCTATTCCATCAATTATTTGAAATGGATTAATCATTCCATAGTTTGAATTAGATACATCTATTGAAGTTCCACCTAAGTTTTTAGCAAGATTCTTATATTCATTTTCAGGATCTAAAACAAAGATTCTTGTATTAGAACTTGCTAGACCTGCCATGATTGTTTTAGTTGCATACGATTTACCAGATCCAGGTTTACCAATTACAACCATATTTGAATTGACATGTTCTGAATCTCTTTTAAAGAAATCAATGAATACTGGTAATCTATTTTCACCTATTAAGATTCCTTTTTTATCCATAATTGCATTTGATACAAATGGGAAACATGCAGATATAGTTGATGTTTGAATTCCTCTGGAAATCTTTACTTTATCAATTGAAGTTATTGTGCTTGTAATAAAAGCCTCATTTTGACGACCTAACATTTCTGTAAATCCAAAGCCCATTTCTCTAAGTCTAGTTCTTACTTTCTTTTTATTGATGTTTTTACCTATCTCATCATAGATAGTAATAATAATTGTTGTATCAAATAATGTTTCATTATCTGTTTGAATACCCACAAGTAAATCTTGTAAGGTATCTAAATGCGTATCTCTATCAATTAAGTCACTTGCTTTTTCTTTCGCTTGTGATGATTGAATTTCTAAGATAGCATTATCTATTCTTCTAACTGCTTTAAACTTTTCAACTGGAACAAGCTTCATGACTACTTTTGTATTTTCCATATCGAACAATCCTTCTCCCCAACCATTACCAACTTTTAAAGGATAGTTATTAATTACAAAATGTGATAATTGATACTTTCCTTGTTTAGCTGAAGTTAGGTTAAAGTTAACTTTTTCTGGCTGTAAGTAGCTTGAATAATCTGTTACTTCATCAAGACATCTTTCATCAAAATCTGAATCAATTGAATATCTAATAAAAGCAACTAATTCTTTTTCTTTTAAGATGTTAGCTTCAATACCGTTTGAGTTAAATAAACTTTTAGCTCTGGCTATTTTGAATCTAACTTCTTCTTTACTCTTACCTATCAAAGATAGGTAATATCTGCTATAAAATACAGTTTCACCACTATTGATTCTATCAATTAAGGTGATTCTATCTTGAATTAGATCTACTCTAGATTCAAATTCTTCAGGAGTTAAATTACCTCTTTCTTTAGCATCAACAAGTGCTTCTAATCTTTCTAGTTCATCTTTAATGTTTCCATCTAAGATTAATGGTCTTTCAAGTTTTACAACTGAATACTCTTCACCATATCCAATGTTATTTAAAACTCTAGTCATAACCCCATCAATGAAGTCATCTTGTTTATCAATACTTAAAAGTCTAAAATCAATTGGATGAACTTCAATTACTGATACATAAGTTCCATCTCGATTAATGATTAAGTCATTATCAATTTCTTTATAAGGAATGATACCTTTTATATCAGCATTTTCATTTTTACTATTTAAGATGTATTTCTTTCTAGCCACCATATGCTTAAAGAAAAATCCGATATACTCATAAAGTCTTTCTCCACTTATTGAAATATAAAATGGAATTACTAAGATTAATTCTCCAAGTGCTATATACCACTTAAAAGGAAAGTTAGTTGAAACAGTTATTGCCAGAATTACAAGTGTTATAAACCCAACAATAAAGTCTGGTATTGTTAAACCTTTATAAAAGGTTAATTTTACTTTTGATGTTTTTGGTATTATTCTCAACTATTTACCACCTCCGTTATCATCGTTATTATTTGGATTGTTATTTTCATCATTAGATTCATTAATTGAATCATCATTTCTATCGCTTTCCATATTGTTTGGACCATTATCAATGTTGTCATTATCATCATTATTAATTACTTCGTCTTCGTTATTTAAGATTGAATCAACTTCTCTTTGATTTTCATCAACATTAATATTTGGATTATCATCAATAACTTCATCATTATTGTTATTAGGGTTTTCATTTACTGGTTGTTTTGGCATTCTCTTTAATACATCTGCTCTACTAATCATTGTGTCACCTGTAAATAAGTTTCTCATTCTAGGAATGAAGTTTTTACCAACTTGGATTAATCCACCTTTAGAGAAATCTCTTAAGATACCAGCTGGAAGTGT
>JAFQRV010000044.1 GCA_017409905.1 Bacilli bacterium | reverse complement strand
TTTAGTCTTAAAGTACTGTTGTCTTAATTCATATAATGAAGTGTTATATATATTTTTAGATATTTGACATAATAATGTTAATAAATTCTTTTCTGATTTATTTGCCTTATAATGATATTTCATTGTTAAGAATGACATAACATTTCCTCCTCGTATAATATATTTGGTTGTAATATTAATGACAAACATTGATTAACAACCATCAAATAATCAATGAAGTTTTATAACCGATTTGATAAAATATATTTGATAACACTGTAGACTAGTTCATTCCTCCTTACGGCAAGATTATCTTGACTGGTTGAGAAAGAGAATGGCTACAGTTTTCTATTCTATATGGTTATGAGTAGGTTACGGCACGAAAGTGACTGGTACATCAAAAACGAGGTAACGAGGATTGAAAAGTGTAGATAGCACCAGTGTTAATCATGAAAGGACAAGATACTATGATTTATGTAGGTATAGACGTGGCCTCACAAAAACACGACTGCTTTATTATGAGAGATACAGGTGAAGTATTCTCTAAAAAAGCCTTCACTATTAAAAACGATATTGAAGGATATAAAAAACTCCACAATTCAATCAGTCAATTTGTGGAGTCTACTAAAGATTCAAATGTACGTATAGGATTAGAATCTACTGGGCATTATAGCAAAAACATTCTGCTTTATTTGATTAAGCAAGGTTACCAAACTACCTTAATCAATCCCATTTTAACCAATATGGACAGGAAAGCATCATCAGTACGTAAAACTAAAAACGATAAAATTGATGCCGAATCCATTTGTAAATTCCTAGACAAGAATAGATTAGACTTCAAACCCTATACACTATTATCTTACCACATTGACGCTTTAAAATCACTAACTAGGCAAAGATTTTCTTTAGTAAAACAACAAACAGCTCAAAAACTAATATTTCAAAGACTTATAAATGTCATTTTCCCTGAGTTTTCAGGTCTTTTTTCAAGCGTTTATGTTGAATCTGCGTTAAATATATTATATGCATATCTAACTCCTAAAAAATTGGCTAGAGCTCATGTATCTTCTATAGACAAACTTTTACATCATAGAAGTTCAGTAACAGCACTTAAGATAATTGAAACAGCTAAGAATTCAATTGGACAATCTGAAGAATATTTAGGATTTGAACTTAAACATACAATTGATATGATCAGATTCTACGAATCACAAGTTGAAATCTATAATAAACAAATTCAACATGAATTATTTCAAATAGAATATGGTAAAATCATTACTTCAATTCCAGGAGTTGGTATCATCACAGGTGCGATGATTATATCTGAAATAGGAGATATTAATAATTTTCAAACTCCACATCAACTTCTAGCTTTTGCAGGTTTAGATCCTATAGTTAATCAATCAGGCGAATTTGAATCATCACATAATAAACCTTCAAAACGCGGTTCTAAATATCTTAGATGGGCTATTCACCAAGTTTCATCTGGTATTTGGAAATGGGATAAAACATTTAAAGAATACTATGATAAAAAGATAAAAGAAGGTAAACATCATTACGTAGCTATTGGTCATATTGATAAAAAACTAGTAAGAGTTATATTTTCTCTTCTTAAAAATAAGAAGTCTTTTATTCCACAAAAATAGCCATATAAAATTTTCAAAAATCAAATAAATTACATTATTCTGAACATCTAATCATTAGATGTCATAAACACGTTTAAAAAACGTAGGGTGAAAGGCCCTTTTGGTCTTTCCTATAAATAAATTTATAAAATTTTTCATTTTATACTTGTTTTATTTATAGTAGGCTTTCTTAAAAATAAAAAAATGCGTGGTTTCCTCATCCTTTGGTACTTTCAACCAATGTGGGAGGTTACCCTGCCTCCCGCTAGGACCGAACACTTATCACGCATTAACATCTTACTTCGCTACAGTAAGGTAGCCTATTTA
>JAFQRV010000043.1 GCA_017409905.1 Bacilli bacterium | reverse complement strand
TGGGAGATTACAATTTCAGATGGAGTTGCAACTATAGTTGCACAAGGAACTTATAGTAGAAATACAATGCAATATAATTCAACAAGTTCATTATTCTCTTGTTATGATTCTGCATCACAAAAAGCTATTTCAATTTATAAGCTTATATGTGATCATACTTTTACTGAAGAAGCAAAAGAAGCGACATGTACTGAAGCAGGCGGCATTAATTATACATGTACTAAATGTTCTTATACTTATTTTGAAGAAGACACACCAGCATTAGGTCACAATTACATTGAAGAAATAACTACTTCTGCAACTTGTGTGGTTGCTGGAGAAAAAACTTTTACATGTAGTGAATGTTCTGATTCATATACAGAAGTAATTCCTGCAATAGGGCATAATTATGTAGATGGCGTTTGTTCTAATTGTGGTGAGTCAGAGTCAGCTTCAGAACCTATATTATCAGAATCATTAAATGTATATGCTAGTACTGGTAGTTTAGAAAATGAAGTAATTACATGGGAAGGTACAAATTTTACTTTCCAAAATGCAAAAGGAAACAGTTCTACAGCAATTAGAACTAGTGATACAGATCATTATAGAATATATGCAAAGAGTGGAATTACGATTGCAGTTAATGATTCATACACATTAACTAAGGTTGTCATTACTGCAACATCAACTACTTATGCAGAGGTATTACAAACTAGTATAGAAAGCGCTGGTTATACTGCTACTATTTCTGGAAATGTTGTTACAGTTACTTTTGCTGAAGGACAAAAAGAAATGACATTTACTGCTTCAGCTCAAATCAGAATAAATACTGTAGAAGTATTTTATAAATAATAGTATAAAAAAACTGACTAAAAAATTAGTCAGTTTTTTCTTTTATTTCTTTATTTGTCTTATTTAGTAAAAAGTAGTATAATAAGTTGAATAAAGAGGTGTAATATGAAATTTAAGAAGTTTTTTATATTTTTAATGTTAATATTTACTATTTTTCTAACTTATGGATGTGACATGGGTGGAGGAACAAATAGTAATGGTATTTCACGTATTGAAAAGGATGAAGAGACTTTTGTAAGTGAAGCTGTTATTGATGAATTTGATATTCGTGATTGGTATATTAAAGTTTATTATGGTAATGATACTGCAGAAGAGTATGATCTAGTACAAGTTACTTATAATATGTTAAGTAGTGATGATCTTAAGAAGTTAGTTAAAGTTGGTACTCATGAGTTAACTTTTACATATGAGAAGAAAACTATTACTCATACATTAACTATTACTAAACCTAGTAGTGATGAAATAGAAAATATTATTAATGCAGTTGCTAGTGATGATTTAATAGAGGGTGTTGCTTCTGAAAACTTTGCTTTACCACAAACAAGAAGTGGAGTTAAGATTTCTTGGGTAATTGAAGAAAATAATTATGCATATATTCAAGGAACAAGAGTATATGTTACTCGTCCAAAAGCTGGTTCAAGTGATGCTACAGTTAAGTTAACCGCAACATTAACTTATTATGAAGAAAAAATAGATAAAGTATATGAAGTAATTATTCCTGCAGTTGGTATGGAAGAAATCTATAACTATTTAGATAAAGCAATTAATGCTGTTAATGTTCCAAGTAATATTAGTGACGAATTAGATTTACTATTTAATTATGAAGATGTTGAATTTGTTTGGAGTAGTTCTAATACAAGTGTTGTAGTAATTGATAATACAAATAAAAAAGTTACTGTTAATCCAGTTATGACAAATACTACAGTTACTTTAAAATTAAGTGCTATTTATGACGGAAATACTTATGCTGATTATAAAACATATTCAGTTAATGTTATTCCAACTTATGTTGAAGTTCAAGCACCAAGTGTATCTAATTTAAAAGTTACTGATAGCACTCTTAGTTGGAATAGTGTAACTGGCGTTTCTAAATATAATGTTTATGCTAATAATAAACTTATAGCTACAGTTAGTACTAATACTTTAAATTTAAGTAAATATATTAGTGCTGATGGTACATATACTATAGGTGTTCAAGCTGTTGCAAGTGGATCATATAACGTTGATTCTGAAATTGTAACTGTAAGTTATACACATATTGATAAGAATGTTAGTTATGTTGGTAGTTATTATGATAAAACTAATTTAAATGTTAGTGGAAATGAATTAAAGAATAATTTAAGAAGTTTAATTACAAGTACTCATAAACATACAACTACATATGACGAATTAAAAACATTTACACCAAAAAGTGATGCATCTTTAACAAATCCATCTAAAGTAGTTTTAATCTATTCTAGAAAAGAAGTTCAAGGCAAATGGAGTAGTGGTGGTACAATTTGGAATAGAGAACACGTTTGGCCACAATCTACTGGTGGTTTTGGAACAAGTGGTGCTGGTGCTGACTTACACCATTTAAGACCAGAAGATCCAAGTGTTAATAGTGCACGTGGAAATTTACCATTTAACTATGTAACAAATGGAAGTGTTGTTAATCTATCAAGTACTAATGGTGGTGGAAGTAGTAATTGTTATAGAGGTGGCGGTTACTTTGAACCACAAGATTGTGCTAAAGGTGATATAGCTAGAATTCTTTTATATCTAATTACTCGTTATGCAAATTTAGATTCTAAGAGTATTACTGTAGTTGCTAAATCATATGATTTATTATTAGAATGGAATGAATTAGATCCAGTTGATGAATGGGAAATGCAAAGAAATGATGTTACTGAAGGTTATCAAGGTAATAGAAATCCATTTATTGACCATCCTGAACTTGCAAGAGAAATTTGGGGATAAATAAAAAAAGGAGTGATTAAATGACCGAAAAGGATTTTAAAAAAATCGTTAACGATCAGGAGTCAGTACAAAACAATAAAACAATATTAAATAATTTAAAAGAAGAGTTTATTAATTGTATTAATCAATATTTATTAGATGGAATAAAGATTGTTGATACAAGACTAAGTGATTGGTGTTTATTAGGTATTTATACCAATACTAATACAATCTATTTATGTATTGATATTGACACAAATGTTGTTAATAAACAATATGAAAGTAATTTAATAATTAATAGTATTGAGAATGCTTTATATTTATTAAATGCAACACGTGTAGAAAGAATTAACAGTGGTCTTAAATGTAGTTATTTAGATAAAGAGTTTGTTTTAGAACTTAAGAGTGATTATTTAACACCAGTTAGTTATTTAAATAATGTTTTAAAAATTGTTGAAGAAAAAGCAAAAAATTACACCTTATTAAAAAACAGTTTAAGTATTGTTAATTATTTTATTAATAGTGAAGATATTAAAGATCTTAATGTTATCTTTTTAATTAATTTATTTATTAAAGCTTTAGATAAAGAAGTAGTAGAAAATAAGTATTATAAATATCTAACTTATTATTCTAAAGCTTTAGATGATTTCACAAATAATAAGAAGTTTGAAATTAATGATTTAGTAGTAAGTGATTCTTTTATGAACTTAAATTTAACCGAAGCTAAAATTAGTGAATATAGAAGACTTAGAAAAGCTTTAGTTAAAGCAGTAAGCGTTGAAACTGTAGAAGTGAAGTTTGATTCTAATTTAGAAGTCGTAGTCGATGTAAATCCAATATTTAATGAAGCTACTAAGACATTTGCTTGGCATTATTCTTTAATTGGTAAGAACCAAGAAAATAGTGGTGGGGTTTATTCTAATAATGAGGTTGAATATCAAACAGCTATTTTAAAGGGTGTTTTTAAAGGTTTAAGAGCAGTTATAGATGCTAATCTAGTTAAGAAACGTATTATTTTAAAGTGTGATTATGAAGGTATTTTAAGCTCTAAAATGTTAACAAGTGATGAGAATAAGTCAAGAATGAAAACAATTAATAGTTTAATAATCAATAATGATTTAAAAATTAAAGAAATGTAAAAAAGTGAACCAATTGGTTCACTTTTATTTTTTGACAAAATAAGATGATTAAAAAAGATATAATGCTTTCATGAAAACTATTGTGTATTTAGATTTAGTAATATTGTTAACTTTAGTAATTAATTTTTTATTTATTAAAATGGTTAGTATTTTATTAAAAGAAAAGATTAAGTTAATAAGGTTAATAATTGCTTTATTAATTAGTGTCTTAAGTATTTTCTTATTTATTGTACCAATTAAGTATATATATAACTTAAGATACTTTATTGGTATTTTAATAGGAGTTGTAGCATTTAAAGAAAAAAAACATAAATTACTTGGTATTAGTATCATTTATTTAATAAATTTAACTTTTATTGGTACCTTGGTTGTATTTCATATACAAAACTATTGGTTATTAATAGGGGGAGCTTTGTTATTAATTTTTGTATACTTATTTGAACACTTTTATTTAATAATAAATAAACATAACTTGACATATAATGTAGTAATAAATAATCAAAAATATATCGGTTTTTTAGATACGGGTAATAAAATAGTATATAAGAATCAACTCGTTGTTTTTCTAAATAGTAAATATTATAGTAGTGAATATATATATGATGGGAATATTTTAATTGATGTAATAAGCGGTAAAACTTGCATTGATATATATGCAGGACCAAATTTATTTATTGATAATATCAAGTATGAAGTATATTATTCTTTTAGTGATATTAAGTATGATGTTTTGTTAAATAGTTATATGGGGGTATAATTTTGTTAAATAAGTTAATTAAAAAAATTAAAGGTTTTATCTATAAGTTACTAGGAAATAGTGAGTGTTTTTATATTAGTGGTAATAACACTTTACCACCACCTTTATCAGAAGAAAAAGAACATGAGTTATTGTTACTGGTTATGAATAATGATTTAGAAGCTAGAAATACTTTAATTGTTCATAATTTAAGATTAGTTGTTTTTATTTCAAAAAAGTTTGAAAATACGAAGATTAATATTGAAGACTTAATAAGTATTGGAACACTTGGTTTAATTAAAGCAATTCAAACATTTAAATTAGATAAAAATATTAAACTAGCTACATATGCATCTCGTTGCATTGAAAATGAAATCTTAATGTATTTAAGAAAAACTTATAGAATGCGTCAAGAAGTATCACTTGATGAAGTGTTAAGTATTGACGCAGAAGGCAATGAAATGATGTTAGCAGATGTATTATGTGATGAATCAAAGTCTAGTTTAACAAAATTATCTGAAGATGAAGATTTAGAAAATCTATATGCCGCAATTAATAATTTAAATGACCGTGAAAGAGAAATTATTATAATGCGTTATGGTTTGTTTGGTGAGACTGAAAAAACGCAAAAAGAAGTTGCAGATTTATTAGGTATTTCACAATCTTACATATCAAGACTAGAAAAAAGAATAATAGACAAGATGCGTCAAGAAATTTTAAGTAAAATTAAAGTTAGTTAATAATTATTTATTTTATTTGAATAAAATATTTAAAAACACCCCACATTAATATGGGGTGAATATATATGCGTAATAAAGTTGAAATAACTGGTGTTAATACCGCAAACTTAAAAGTGTTAAGTAGTGATGAGAGTTTAAAATTATTAGAGTATGTAAAACTTGGAAATATGGATGCTCGAAATGAATTAATTGAAGGGAATTTAAAACTTGTTTTAAGTGTTGTTAAGAAGTTTAATAACAGGTGTGATAATTTAGATGATTTATTTCAAGTTGGAACACTTGGTTTAATTAAAGCAATTGATAATTTTGACTTAAGCCATGGAGTTAAATTTTCAACATATGCCGTACCAATGATTATTGGCGAAATTAGAAGATACTTAAGAGATAATTCCAAGATTAGAATATCTAGAAGTCTAAAAGATATTGCTTATAAAACTTTACAGTTTAAAGAAAAATATATTAGTGAATATCATAAAGAACCAACAATTGAAATTATTAGTAAAGAATTAAATATTCCAGAAGAAGATATTGTAATTGCTTTAGAAGCTATTCAAGAACCAATATCTATTTATACACCAATATATAATAATGGTAGTGATGAAATTTATTTAATTGATCAAATACAAGATGGAGTATATGATGAGAATAACCGGATTAATCAAATAATTATTGATGAAGGTTTGAAAAGATTAAATCCAAGATTAAAAAGTATTATAGTTGATAGATATTTTAATAATAAAACACAAATGGAAATAGCTGAAGAAATTGGCATTTCTCAAGCTCAAGTATCAAGACTAGAAAAAACAGCTTTAAAAATTATTAAAGAAGAAAAATGAATTAAAACGATGTAATTAATAAGAAATAGTGATATAATAAATAATAGGTGATATATATGAAGTACTTATACATAATAGGTGTTTTACTAATTTTTATTGGTTTATATTTATTCGTAAAAATAAAAAGTATTAAAAAAGATAAAAGTTTAATTGATGTTAAAACATCAATTAGAAATATTTCCATTAGTGCTGTTTTAATGGCTTTAGCTGCTATTTTAAAAGTTTATAGCATAATGATAACTGACCAAATGCGGATAAGTTTATTTGCTTTACCATTAATATTAGCTGGACTTACTTGTGGAATTGAATATGGGATATTAGCAGGGCTTGGTGCTGATTTAGTTTATAGTATGTTTAGTGCTTTCCCATTTAATATAGCATATACTTTTAGTGCTTTGTTTTGGGGTTTTTTAGGTGGATTATTTAAACTTAAAAAAGATAATTTAAAGTGGTATGAAATTGTAATTGGGATAATTGTTGTATTATTAATTGAGACACATATTAATTTATTAAGCAATTTGATTTTATATGGTAAAGGTACAACCCTTGTTTTAATGTTTTATAAATATGTTGTTGTATTAATTAAAATACCAGTACTTTCTTTTTTAGTTTGGTTCTTAAATGAACGGGTAATTAAAAAAGTAAACAAGTTGTGAAAAATGAAATAATTTAGTATAATATATAACTGAAGAAAAGAGGCAAAATTATGAGTAAGAAAAATTTAGTAATGTTAGCAATCATGGATGGTTATGGGATTAATGAAAATAGTGTTGGTAATGCAATTTATTATGCCAAAAAACCAAATTTAGATTATTTATTTAGTAAATATCCAACAGTACAAATTGGTGCAAGTGGTGAAGATGTAGGTCTTCCTGATGGGCAAATGGGTAATTCTGAAGTAGGCCATATGAATATTGGGGCTGGTAGAATTGTTTACCAATCTTTAACAAGAGTTAATATTGCGGTTAGAGAAGATACTTTAGCTTCAATGCCTGCTATTAGTAAAGCATTTAATCATGCAAAAGATAATAACGGTAGCTTACATATTATGGGATTAATGAGTGATGGTGGAGTACACTCTCATATTGATCATATTATTTATTTAATGAAAAAAGCCCACGAATTTGGTATTAAGAATGTTTATGTTCATTCATTCCTAGATGGACGTGATGTACCACCAAAATCAGCTAAAGAGTTTTTAAGCAAACTTCAAGATAATTTTGTAGAAGGAATTAGTGCTGGGGTTGTAAGTGGAAGATTTTATGCAATGGATAGAGATAAAATCTATGAAAGAGTTCAACTTGCATATGATGCATTAGTATATGGTAAATGTGAAGTTAAAGGTTTATTAGAAGGTATTGATGAATCATATGATAATGGTGTTACTGATGAATTTGTTGTTCCATATTTAGTAAATAAAGATGCAACTATTAAAGAAGGGGATTCCGTAATATTTGCGAACTTTAGACCAGATAGAGCTATTCAAATGAGTTTAGGTTTAACTAATCCTACTAAGACTACTTTACAAAATACTGTTGATTTTAAAAACTTATGTTTTGTTCAAATGATGCTTTATAGTGAAGATGTTTTAGGTGATGTTTGTTTCGACTTACAAGAATTAAAAAATATCTATGGAGAAGTAATTAGTCAAAATCATTTAAAACAATTAAGAATTGCGGAAACACAAAAATATGCTCACGTTACATTCTTCTTTGATGGTGGAGAAGATAAAGAAATCGAAGGTAGTACAAGAATCTTAATTGATTCACCAAAAATCGAAACATTTGATATGATGCCAGAAATGAGTGCTTATCAAATTACTGAAAGAGTTTTAAAAGAAATTGAAAAAGAAGAATATGATACAATTATTCTAAACTTTGCTAACTGTGATATGGTTGGTCATACAGCAATCATGGATGCAACTGTTAAAGCAGTAGAAGTTGTTGATGAATGTATTGGTAAAGTATATGAAGCGGTTGAAAAAGTAGGTGGCACTTTAATCATTACTGCAGATCATGGAAATGCGGATATGTTAGTAAATGAAAGTGGTAATCCACATACAGCACATACTACTAATCCTGTACCTTTCTGTGTAACAAAAGAAGGTATTGAATTACATGAAACTGGTAACTTAGGAGATATCGCTCCAACAATGTTAGAGTTACTAGGAATTGAAAAACCTGTAGAAATGACAGGTAAATCAATGATTAAACATCAAAAATAAAGGAGAAATAACATGCCATTTATAACAGATGTATTTGCTAAAGAGGTATTAGATTCAAGAGGTAATCCAACAATCTATGTTGAGGTTGAAACTGAAAGTGGATTTAAAGGATTTGCTACTGTACCAAGTGGTGCATCAACAGGTGTTCATGAAGCATTAGAACTTCGTGATAAAGATCCAAAAAGATATAAAGGTCGTGGTGTATTAAAAGCCGTTAATAATGTTAACGAGATTATCGCATCTGAAATTATTGGTTATGATTGTCGTAATCAAAGAGCTATTGACCAAGTGATGATTGAACTAGATGGTACACCAAATAAAGAAAAACTTGGAGCTAACGCAATTTTGGGCGTATCACTTGCTGTTGCACACGCTGCTAGTCTTTATAGTGGTATTCCCCTATACCAATATTTTGGAGGATTTAATGCCCATATACTTCCAACACCAATGATGAATATCTTAAATGGTGGAGCACATGCTGCATGGTGTATTGATTTCCAAGAAATTATGATTGTCCCAACTAAAGCTAAAACATTTAGTGAAGCTTTAAGAATGGGTGCTGAAGTATTTCATACATTAAAAGAAGTGCTTGTTTCTAAAGATTTACCAACATCAGTTGGTGATGAAGGTGGATATGCACCAAAACTTAAAAATAATGAAGAAGCGATTCAATTAGTTATAAAAGCAATTAAACAAGCTGGTTATAAACCAGGTGTTGATATATATATTGCACTAGATGTTGCGGCTAGCGAATTCTATGATGAAGAAACTAATACTTATAATTTAAAAGCGGATAAAAAGAATTTAACTTATAAAGAATTAGTAAGCTACTATGAATCTATTTGTACTAAACATCCAATTATATCTATTGAAGATGGTTTAGCAGAAGATGACATTGAAGGTTGGAAATATTTAACAACAAGACTAGGTAATAGAATTCAACTTGTTGGTGATGATTTATTCGTAACAAATACTAAACGAATTGAAATGGGAATTGATGAAGGAATTGCCAATTCAGTATTAATTAAGATTAATCAAATTGGTACTTTATCAGAAACATTTGATGCAGTAGAAATGGCTAAAAAAGCCGGATATACAGCAGTAATATCTCATAGAAGTGGAGAAACAGAAGACACAACAATTGCGGATATTGCAGTTGGTTTAAATACTGGTCAAATTAAAACAGGATCATTATCTAGAAGTGAAAGAATTGCTAAATACAACAGATTATTAAAAATTGAAGATGAACTAGGTAATTCTAGTAGTTATTTAGGTCTTTCTTCTTATAATATAAATCGTAAGTAGAATATTGAATAAAAATACAAAAATGAGGCTAAAATTAGCCTCATTTTTAATTCTATTCTATATTTCAATATTTTTCTTTTTATGAAGAATTGTATAAACAAATATTAAACCAATACCTGCTACTACTATTAAAATGCTTAATAGTTGAGAAGGACTTATACCAATCGCAACAGATCCTCTATTATCAGATCTAAAGAATTCTATTATAAATCTAAAAGTACCATATCCTATTATATATAATGGGAATTGATATTTTTTAATTAAGAAGAGGATTCCAAATAAACTTAATAAAAAGATAGTTTCAATTAATTGTGTTGGTAAAAGTTTAGTGTTTTCTGCATAATTATATGCTTCAGTAAAGATTGGATTAATTACTGTAAAATCAGTATAAACACCATTTTTATCAAATCCTAGTTCATCAAGTTTATCACCGAATAATTGTTTATAACCACTAGAACCAGTTACTTCAATGATGTATTCACCTGTTTTTGTTTTTTTAAGCTCCGCTTCACCTGGGAAATTAACACCAATAAAACTATCAGTTACTTTTCCATAACAACATCCAGCACAAAAACAGCCAATTCTTCCAAAGGCATGTCCTAAGATAACACCCATCGCAACTATATTAATAATTTTAAAGAATCGATGTCTTAAAGGTTTTAAGAATATTAAAAATAAAACAATTAAAACAACCATTGCTGAAATCATTCCACCTAAAAAAGTAATACCACCTTTACCCCAAGGTTCACCATTAATAAAGTGAAATAAATCATCAAAGAATCTTGCACCTAAATAAAAAGCAATACCTGAATAACTAAATATTACAATTAGTCTTTCATATTGACCTTTTTCAATATTCATTTTATTAATACTTTTAAAAATAAAAAGTAAACCTAATGCTACCCCTATCACAATTAATAACGGGAATAATATATTACTATGTTGATAAAACATCAAATCACCTCTTAAATATTATAACTTAATTACTAAAAAAAATCAAATATATTTGTTTTTTTAGATTTTATTTTGAAAATATAGTATAATAAGTATAACTATTTATATCTGTTATGGTGATATTATGGACAAAGTAATAAGAATAACAAAAGAACTAAATAATTTAGAAAAGAAATACTTAATTAATAAATTAATTGTCTTAGTTAAAAATCTCGAAAATAGTAATATTTCTTATATTGATAAACTATTTTTTAATTCGTTTAATTTATTAAATGAATTAAATGATGATTTAATTTATAATACAGTTGATAATAATTTATTTGAATTAGAAAACTTAATTGAAGAATTAGAATTAAATATCAATATTAGTGTTGATATTTATGTTTACTTAAATAGTAAAACAAATAGTTATTTAAGAAAACTAGTAAGAAGTATTGAAAATATTATTGAAGAAGAAGGTAATGTTTCAAAGGGTATTAAAACGATTAAACAATATCAAGTAAATATTATTAGTAAATATCTTCGTTCTTTATATAGTTATTTATTAGATAATCATAGTGAACATTTATTAAATATTGAAAGTCTTCAAGAAGTAATAAATGATCAAATGAGTTCAAATGACTGGAAACATATATATAAATTAACAAATACGATTCATAAAACACTAAATATTAGTGATGAATTAATTAAAGATAAATATATGTTTGAAGTAGCATATTTCTTAATTAATATGGAGGAATAAATGGAGTCTTACGCTTTAGAATTAAATGCGATAGATAAGATAATTAATGGAAAAGGGTTTATTAATTTAGTAATTAATAATACTTTAAAAACTACAAAACTTGATGAATCAAGAGCATCTTTATTTACAAAGATTGTCTATGGTGTTGTTGAAAATAAAATCTATTTAGATTATCAATTGTCTTTCTATTTAAAAAATGATAAAATTGCTCAAGATATTAAAACTATTCTTAGAATGGGTTGCTATATGATTTATTTCTTAAATTTACCTAATTATCATATTATTGATAGTTTAGTAGAACTTACAAAAGAAAAGTATTCTAACTATACTAAAATGGTAAATGCGATATTAAGAAATTTTACAAGAAATGAATTAAAAGAAATACCTAAAGATGATTTAAAAAAATATTATTCTATTAAGTATAGTTATCCAATAGCTTTAGTAGGTTTTTTAATGAAACAATATCCAAACGATATTGAAAATATTTTAAAACCAAGTACTGATATTTATAATACATACAGAGTAAATACAATTAAGATAAAAGAAGCTGATTTATTAAAACAATTTAATTTTGAATATGAATTAATTGATTCTGCAATTATTACGAAAACTAATCTCAGCAAAAAAGATTACTTTAAAAAGAATTATTTAGTATATCAAGACTATGCTTCTCAAATGGTTAGTATTGTAATGGATCCTAAAAAAAATGACAAGATTTTAGATATGTGTTCAGCACCTGGGTCTAAGTCATTTCATATGGCAAGTATGTTAAATAATGAGTGTTCAATTACATCTTGTGATATATATGAACATAAGACAAAATTAATTGAAGATGAAGCAAAAAGATTAGGTGTTACTTGTATTAAAACAATTACTTGTGATTCAGCACTATATGATTTCCAAGAAGAATATGATTGTGTTTTATTAGATGCCCCATGTAGTGGATTAGGTGTTATGAAACATAAATGTGATTTAAAGTATCATATTACATTTAAAGATATTGAAGATATTATTGTTCTTCAAAAGTCTTTACTTGGTAAAGCTTGTAAAGTAGTAAAAACAGGTGGAAAACTAGTATATTCTACTTGTACTATTAATAAAGAAGAAAATGAAGAAATGATTAAATATTTCTTAAAAAAACATAAAGAGTTTGAAGTAGTAAAAACAATTAGTTTTTTACCTACTGATAAACATGATGGATTTTTTATTTGTAAAATGATTAAAAAATAGGTGATATTATGCAAAATATTTATGATTTATCTCAAGCTGATTTAGAACAATATTTTATATCAATTGGGGATAAACCTTTTCGTGCAGTTCAAATCTTAGAATGGTTATATCGTCATAAAGTTACAAGTTTTGATGAAATGACTAATTTATCTAAAAAAGCAATTATAGCTTTAAAAGAAAACTTTGTTATTGAGCACTTAAATTTAAAAACAAAATATGTATCGAAAGATGGTACAGTAAAATACTTATTTGAACTAAAAGATGGTAATTTAATTGAAACTGTCTTAATGCGTCATAACTATGGTAATAGTGTGTGTGTAACAAGTGAAGTTGGATGTAATATGGGTTGTTCTTTTTGTGCATCAGGTGAACTTGGTTGTATTAGAAAACTTACTCTTTCAGAAATGGTTTTACAAGTTTTATATGTTGATAACGAATTAAATAAAGAAAACGAAAGAGTTTCTAATATTGTTGTTATGGGTATTGGTGAACCATTTGATAATTATGAAACATTATTAAAGTTTTTAAGAACAGTAAATTACGCTAAAGGCTTAGAAATAGGTGCAAGACATATTACTGTATCAACTAGTGGAATAGTTCCTAAGATCTATGAGTTTGCAAAATTTCCATTACAAATTAATTTAGCAATTAGTCTTCATGCAGCAACTAATGAATTAAGAAGTAAAATCATGAAAATTAATAAAGTATATCCAATTGAAGAAATCATGAAAGCAATTGATTACTATTTAGAAAAAACAAATAGAAGAGTTACTTTTGAATATATTTTATTAAAGGGTGTAAATGATTCTTATGAAGATGCGATGAATTTAGTAAAACTAGTAAGAGGAGTGAATTGTTATATTAATTTAATTCCTTATAATGAAGTTCCAACAAACTCTTATAAATCAACAAGCCATGATGATGCAGAACGTTTCTTTGAAATCTTATCAAAAAATGGGATTAATGCAACCCTAAGAATGGAACATGGAAATGATGTTGCTGCTGCATGTGGTCAATTAAGAGCACAAACAATGAAAAAAGAGGATAAAAAATGTTAGGAAAAATTATCTGTCTAAAAGCTGATCTTTTTAAAGTTATGGATATTGATTCGAAAAAAACATATGATGCGAAAGCATCAGGCCTTTTTCGAATGAAAAAGCAAGACTTAAAAGTTGGCGATATTGTCGTATTTGATATTATTGAAGATAATAAAGCATATATTACAGAAGTTAAAAAAAGAATCAATGATTTAGTAAGACCACCAATTGCCAATATTGATTTAGCGATAGTCGCAATGAGTGTTAAAGAACCAGTCTTTAATGCTAATCTATTAGATCGTTTTTTAACTATCTTATCTTTTAATAATATTGAGGTCTTAATTCTATTTACTAAATGGGATTTATTAGAAGAAAGTGAAATTAAAGATATTGAACATATATATAACTATTATAAAAATATTGGTTATAAAGTCTTAAAAACATCAACAAAAACCAATATTATTGATAATGAATTAGTAAAAGCCATTGATGGTAAAGTATGTGTAATAACAGGACAAAGTGGTGTAGGCAAGAGTAGTTTATTAAATATTATTGATCCAAGTTTAAATCTTGAAACTAATAATATATCTTATGCTTTAGGTCGTGGTAAACATACAACACGTCATGTTGAATTAATTCCATTATTAAATGGATGGATTGCGGATACTCCTGGCTTTGGAACTATGGACTTTAGAGGAATGAGTGAAACGGATATTTCTCAAAGTTTTATTGAATTTTTTGAAAATAGTAAAGAATGTAAATATAATGGATGTTTACATAAAAATGAACCAAATTGTAAGATTAAAGAATTAGTAAGAAATGAGACAATTCTTAAAACTCGTTATGAAAATTACTTACAATTTATTGAAGAAGCAAAACAATTAAGAAAGTGGTAATAAATATGAAAGTTTCTCCATCAATTCTCGCAATGGATTTTTCTAAAAAAGAAGAAGAGATTTTAAAAATTGATCAAACTGATTGTGAATATATTCATCTAGATGTTATGGATGGAATCTTTGTTCCAAATGTAACTTTTGATTATAATTTAATAAAAGACCTAAATTCAAAGAAAATTTATGATACACACTTAATGATTGAAAAACCATTAAGCGTTATTAATAAATATTTAGAAGTATCTGACTATGTTACTTTTCATTTAGAGGCTGAGGCTAAAGAAAATATTTTAAGTTTTTTGAAGAATAAAGGAAACAAAAAAATTGGTTTATCAATTAAACCAAATACAAAAGTAGAAGAGTTAAATGATTTTTTAGAATACTTAGATTTAGTTTTAGTAATGAGTGTTGAACCAGGTTTTGGTGGACAAAAATTTATGGATATTGCACTTGATAAAATTAAGTATTTAAAAGAACAAAAAACTAAAAAAGGATATCACTATTTAATTGAAGTTGATGGTGGAATAAACCATGAAACATCAAAACTTTGTAAAGAAGTAGGATGTGAAATTGTGGTTGCGGGAACATATATATTTAAACACCAAAACTATCAAGAACAAATTAATAATTTACGATAAAATACATATAATTAATAGAGGGTGAGAATTATGAGAGCAAGTGGAATACTCCTTCCAATATCTAGTCTTCCAAGCCCCTATGGGATTGGGAGTTTAGGTAAATCTGCTTATAAATTTGTAGATTTTTTAAAGGCTAGTAAACAAAAATATTGGCAAGTTTTGCCAATCGTTAATACATCATTTGGAGACTCTCCATACCAAAGTGTATCAACATTTGCGGGGGGTATTAACTATATTGATTTAGATTTATTGGTTGAAGATAAGTACTTAAATTCTGAAGATGTTGAAGGTTTAAAAGAAGAAGTAACTAGTGTTGATTATGGTAAACTATTTAATAATCGATATGCGATATTAAAGGTTGCATTCTTAAAATTTAAACAAAATTTACCAAACAATTATTTCTCTTTTATAACTGAAAATAATTACTGGTTAGATGATTTTGCCTTATTCATGAGTTTAAAAAAACACTTCAATGAAGCTCCATTTAATGAATGGCCAAAAGAATTTAAACTAAAAGAAGAAAAGGTAATTAAAGAGTTTATCGAATTGCATAGTGAAGAATTAGACTTTTGGAAATTTACTCAATATATCTTTTTTGAACAATGGTATAAGTTGAAACTTTATGCGAATGCATCAGATGTAAGAATTATTGGTGACTTACCAATTTATGTTGCATATGATTCTAGTGATGTATGGTCAAATCCTAACCTATTTGAATTAGATGAAAATATGAATCCATATAAAGTAGCAGGAGTTCCACCCGATTACTTTTCCAAAACTGGTCAATTATGGGGAAATCCTCTTTACAGATATGATGTTATGGAACAAGATGGATATAAGTGGTGGATAAATAGACTTAGACATTTTAGTAAAGTATTTGATGTTATAAGACTTGATCATTTTAGAGGATTTGAAGCTTATTATACTATTCCAAGTGGTGAATTAACTGCTATAAATGGTAAATGGGAAAAAGGTCCTGGTATGAAGTTGTTCAGTAAAATCTTTGAAGAAATTAAAGATATAGATTTGATTGCTGAAGACTTAGGCTTCTTAACAAAAGAAGTTTATGATCTACTAGATGCAACAAAACTACCTGGAATGAAAATCATGCTATTTGGTTTTGATCCAAATGGTGATAGTGAACATGCTCCACATAATTATAAAAAGCATTTAATTGCTTATCCTGGTACACATGATAATGATACTATTCTTGGATGGTATAAAAAACTTGATGATTATACTAAACAATATGTTTTAGAATATTTAAATAGTAACGATTCTACAATCGTTGATGATTTTATAAGAACAATCTTTGCCTCAAGTGCAAACTTAGTAATTGTTCAATTACAAGATCATTTAGTTTTAGATAATTCTGCTAGAATGAATGAACCATCGACATTAGGTGATAACTGGAAATGGCGTGTAAAAAACAATCAATTGACTAAAGAATTATCAAATAAAATTAAAAAAATTACTGAAATTTATCGTAGATAAAAAGGGAACTTAAAAAGCTCCCTTTTTAAAATTAAATGTTGACAGTGTATCATTATAATGATATAATAATAGTATGGGGGTGAAATAATGGTTATATTTCATGGTTCAAGTAAAATAATTAAAAATCCAAAGTATGGATATGGAAATGAAAAAAATGATTATGGCTTGGGTTTTTATTGTACAAGAAATATTGAACTTGCGAAAGAATGGGCATGTATTAGTCAAGATATGAATGGTTATGCTAATAAATATGAAATTAATTTAGAAGATTATAAAATATTAGATTTGACAGATAAAAAATATCATATTTTAAACTGGTTAGCCATTTTATTAAAGTTTCGAACATTTGATGTTTATTCGCCAATTTCAATAGAAGCAAAAGAATACATTCTAAAAAATTTTTATATTGATGTTGAAGAATATGATATTATTATTGGCTATCGAGCTGATGATTCATATTTTAGTTTTGCTAAAGATTTCTTAAGTAATACTATTTCAATTCAAAAACTATCAAAAGCAATGGAATTAGGAAACTTAGGAACTCAAGTTGTCTTAAAGTCATTAAAAGCCTTTGAAGAAATAAAATTTATTGGTTATGAAACTGCTTCTGCAAATGATTATTATGTAAAAAAAGTAACTCGTGATAAACTTGCAAGAGAAGATTACTTTAATAATTTTAGAAAAGAAATTAGTAAAGATGATATATTTGTGATTGATTTAATTAGAAGAGGTATTAAAGATGTTAGTCAAATCCTATAGTGAATTATATTTAGATGATGTATCAAGAAATATTGGAACCATATTTGAATATGCAATAGATTATGGATTTGATCCAATAGTTTTTTGGGATATCTTTATTTGTTCAGAAGTTGTAAAAGAAATTGAGAATGGTAATCCTAGATTTTTAGTTGGATTATCAGGAGTTGAATTGTTTAATAAGATTATCCAAAATGAAGAATTTTATATTCCTAAGCCATTTATTAATTTATCAAGTTATTATTGGGCTGGATGGGCACTAGCAATTTATCAAAATTATAAAGGTATATCTTTTTATGAAATTAATAAAGTTGTACCAATTAAAAAAGTATTAAATTGGTATAAAACTTTACATGAGGCAGATATTTCAAAGTTTATTATGTTAGCAGATGAAATGTTTAAAAAACAAAAAACAGAAACTAACTTAAAAAGAATAAGAATTGCTGCTGGGCTTTCTCAAAGTCAATTAGCTACAAGATCATTAGTATCTATTAGAAATATTCAAATGTATGAACAACGCCAAAATAATATCAATAAAGCTCAAGGTGATATATTATTAAGACTTTCTAAAACTTTAGGTTGTAAAATTGAGGATTTATTTGAGATAAATAGTTTATAAAATTATAATGTTTTAAGGGAACAATTTTAGTTCCCTTTTTTTGATATAAAAATAGATTAATTATAGACTTGCAAAAAAAGTTGATTTTTGATATAATAATTGACGAGCGAGTTGCGAAAAAAATTATAATAAAAATAATGGAGGTAGATTATGGCTCATTTAAGTGAAAGTGCTGTAAAGCAAATCGTAGAAATTATTAATAGATATCAAGGTGAGCAAACACCATTAATGATGATCCTTAGTGATATTCAACGTGAATATGGTTATATCCCACTTGATGTTCAAGAATTAATTTCTGAAAAAACTGGTATTCCAGTAGCAGAAATTTATGGTGTAGTAACATTCTACTCATTCTTCTCATTAACACCAAAAGGAAAATACGTTATTGGTGTATGTTTAGGAACTGCATGTTACGTTAAAGGTTCTCAACAAGTTATTGATAAATTTGCTGAGATCATTGGAATTAATCCTGGTCAAACAAGTGAAGATGGATTATTCACATTAGATGCATTACGTTGTATCGGTGCTTGTGGTATTGCTCCTGCATTAACAATTAATGGTAAAGTTTATCCTAAAGTATCTGTTGCAGACGTACAAAAAATCGTTGATGAATATAAAAGCCTTGGAGGTGCAAACTAATGATTAGAACTGAACAAGAATTAGTAAGTAAAATTGAATCTTGCAAATCATGCTTAGAAAAGAAATTTAATGGTGAAAATGGTAAACGTGCTGTTGTTATTTGTGGTGGTACTGGATGTTTATCAAGTAATGCTGCAGAAATCATTGAAAACTTTGAAAAAGCAATTGCTGCACATGGTTTAGAAGAAAAAGTAACTGTTAACAAAGTTGGTTGTTTCGGTTTCTGTTCTCAAGGTCCTTTCGTTAAAATCTTCCCTGAAGATACACTATATCGCGGTGTAACTCCAGAAGACGTAGAAAAAATCGTTACTAAAGATTTAATCGGTGGCGAAATCGTTGAAAGATTACTTTATGTTGATCCACAAAGTGGCGAAAAAGTTCAAAAACAAGATGATATTAACTTCTACAAAAAGCAAAAACGTGTATCATTACACGGTTGTGGCGTAATCAACCCTGAAGATATAAATGAAGCACTTGGTTATGGTGCTTACGTTGGTTTAAAGAGAGCTTTAACAATGACTCAACAAGAAGTTATTGATGAAGTATTAAAATCTGGTTTACGTGGACGTGGTGGAGGAGGATTCCCTACTGGACGTAAATGGCAATTTGCTTTAAATCAAAATAATGAACAAAAATATGTTGTATGTAACGGTGACGAAGGCGACCCAGGAGCATTCATGGACCGTTCAATCTTAGAAGGTAACCCACTTGCAGTTATCGAAGGTATGGCTATTGCTGGTTATGCAATTGGTGCTAAAGATGGTTATTTCTATGTTCGTGCTGAATATCCAATCGCTGTAGAACGTTTAAGAATTGCCATTAAACAAGCTACAGAATTAGGTTTATTAGGTGATAATATTTATGGAACTGATTTCAGCTTCCATGTACATATTCGTTTAGGTGCTGGTGCATTCGTTTGTGGTGAAGAAACAGCTCTTCTTAACTCAATCGAAGGACAACGTGGTATGCCTCGTCCTCGTCCACCATTCCCAGCAGTTAAAGGTTTATGGGGTAAACCATCAATCATTAATAACGTTGAAACATTAGCTTGTGTACCTTACATCTTAAGAGAAGGTGCTGAAAAATTCGCAACTCTAGGCACAGAAAAATCAAAAGGTACTAAAGTATTTGCCCTTGGTGGTAAAGTTAATAACGTAGGTCTAGTTGAAATCCCAATGGGAACAACTTTACGTGAATTAATTTATGACATCGGTGGTGGTATTCCAGGTGGAAAACAATTCAAAGCTATTCAAACTGGTGGTCCATCAGGTGGATGTTTAACAGCTAAAGATTTAGATACTCCAATCGATTATGATAACTTAGTTGCATTAGGCTCAATGATGGGTTCTGGTGGAGCTATCGTTATGGACGAAGACAACTGTATGGTTGACGTTGCTAAATTCTATATGGAATTTATTTATGATGAATCATGCGGTAAATGTTCTCCATGTCGTATCGGTACTAAACGTATCTTAGAAATTTTAAATAAGATTACAGATGGTAAAGGAACAATGCAAGATCTTAGCGATTTAGAAGAATTATGTGAAACTGTAAGAGCTAATTCTTTATGTGGTTTAGGTCAAACTGCTGCTAACCCTGTTCTTTCTACAATGGCTCAATTCAAAGATGAATATTTAGCTCACATCGTAGATAAGAAGTGTCCAGCTCATATTTGTAAGAACTTAATGCAATACGTTATTGTTAAAGATAACTGTATCGGTTGTGGATTATGTTCTAAGAAATGTCCAGTTGGTGCAATTACTAAGACTGATTATGTTGCTCCAGGTAAGAAACTTCCTGCATACGAAATCAACCAAGATAAATGTATCAAGTGCGGATTATGTATGGCATCATGTAAGTTTGGTGTAATTATTAAGAAATAGGAGAGGAATGAGATTATGGCAAAAGTAAATATTAAAATTGAAGGTCATTCTTATCAAGTTGAAGAAGGCTTAACTATTCTTGAAGCTGCAAGAGAATGTGGCTATGAAATTCCAACTCTTTGTGCTTTTAATCATGGTGAATGTAGTTTAGCATCTTGTCGTGTTTGTTTAGTTGAAGTTAAAGGTGCTAGAGGCTTAGTTGCTTCTTGTGTATATCCTGTTAACGAAGGAATGGAAATTACTATTTCTTCTCCAAAAGCTACTGCTGCACGTAGAGCAAGTGTTGAATTAATTCTTTCAAACCACTCATTAAATTGTCAACAATGTGACAAAAATGGTCATTGTGAATTATTATATGTTGCCCAAATCACAGGTGCAAGAGAAGGTAAATTCCAAGGTGAAAAAACTCCAGTTACAATTGATCAATTAACTCCATCAATTGTTAGAGATACTTCTAAATGTATCCTTTGTGGTCGTTGTGTAGCTCGTTGTCAAGCTGCTCATGGCACAGGTATTTTAGGATTTGAAAAACGTGGTTTCAATACTATCGTTGCTCCAGCTGATAACAGAAGTTTTTCTGAAAGCCCATGTATTCTTTGTGGACAATGTGTTAGCGTTTGTCCAACTGGCGCTTTAATGGAAAAGAGCGATATCGATAGAGTTGATGAAGCTAAAAAAGCTGGTAAATATTTAGTAGTTCAAACAGCTCCAGCTGTTCGTGCTGCTTTAGGTGAAGAATTCGGTATGAAGATTGGTACACCAGTTACTGGTAAAATGGTTGCTGCTTTAAAACGTTTAGGTTTCGATAAAGTTTATGATACTAACTTTGCAGCTGACTTAACAATCATGGAAGAAGCTACTGAATTATTATCAAGAATCCAAAATGGTGGTGTATTACCAATGATTACATCATGCTCACCAGGTTGGGTTAATTATGCTGAATATTATTATGGAGATCAATTAGATCACTTATCAAGTTGTAAATCTCCTCATCAAATGCAAGGTGCTATTATTAAATCTTACTTTGCAGAACAAAAAGGTATTGATCCAAAAGATATTTTCGTAGTATCAATCATGCCTTGTACTGCTAAAAAAGCTGAAGCTGCTCGTGATGAATTCAAACATGATGGTATCACAGATGTTGATGCAGTATTAACTACTCGTGAATTAGCTAAATTAATTAAACGTAGTGGTATCAACTTCAATAAATTACCAGATGAAGAATTTGATCAAGATTTATTAGGTGAATACACTGGTGCTGGTGTTATCTTCGGTACTACTGGTGGTGTTATGGAAGCTGCTTTAAGAACTGCTTACTATGTATTAACTGGTAAAGAACACGAAGCTGTTAAATTTGAAGCTGTTCGTGGTATGGAAGGAATTAAAGAAGCATCTATCAATATTAATGGTCAAGAATTAAAAGTTGCTATCGCAAGCGGAATGCGTAACGCAAAAGTATTATTAGACCAAATTAGAGAAGGTGTAAGCCCTTATACATTTATTGAAATCATGGGTTGTCCTGGTGGATGTATCAATGGTGGTGGTCAACCATTTGTTAAACCACAATTCTTACCAAATGAAGATTTAGACATTTTAGATACATATAAAGAAAAACGTGCTGCTGCTTTATATTCTGAAGATGAAAGACTTGCTCTTCGTCAATCACACAATAACTCACAAGTACAAGAATTATATGCTAAATATTTAGGCAAACCTAATTCTCACCGTGCTCATGAATTATTACACACTACTTATAAAGCAAGAGTAAGATTCCCTCAAAAATAATAAATGAGAAAAAGAGTCCAATTATTTGGACTCTTTATTTTTTATTAAATTGTGGAGATAGTAATATCAGTTGCTTTTTAAAGATAAAAAGAGTATAATAGTTATTGGATATGTGAATTTATATATAAAAAGAGGCATTAATATGAAATATTATTTATATAATTCACTTTCAAATAATGGTATTAAACCAGAATTTTTAGAAATAGTTGAGAGATTAGAAAATACAGAAATTAAAGAAATTATTGATTTAGATTATCAAGAATTTTTAAAAAATTTAAAAGAAGAAGATGAACTAGTAATAGTAGGTGGAGATGGAACACTTAACTACTTTGTTAATGAAATAAAAGATTTAGAAATTAATAATAAGATTTATTACCGTGCATCAGGTACTGGTAATGACTTTATGCATGATATTGAAAAGATTGATGGCGAAGAAATTTTAATTAATCAATATGTTCACAATCTTCCAACAGTTTATGTTAAAGATGTAGAAAGAAAATTCTTAAATGGTGTCGGTTATGGAATAGATGGCTACTGCTGTGAAGTAGCAGATGAAATTAAGAAAAAAACACCAAATAAAAAGATTAATTATACAGGAATTGCTATTAAAGGATTACTATTCCATTTTAAATCTGCTACCGCAACAATCACTGTTGATGGTAGGGAGTATGTTCATGAAAATGTTTGGATTGCACCTACAATGAAAGGTCGTTTTTACGGTGGTGGTATGATGATAGCACCTAATCAAGACCGTTTAAGTGGTGAAGTTTCAGTTGTTGTATATCATGCTAAATCAAGATTAAAAGCATTAATGAGTTTCCCTTCTATTTTTAAAGGGGAACATATCAAAAAAGAAAAGATGGTTAGTATTTATACTGGTAAAGAAATCACAGTAAAATTTGATCGTTCATGTGCTTTACAAATTGATGGTGAAACAGTATTAGATGTTACTGAATATAAGGTAGTTGCATAATGATAAAACTTATTGTTTTATTAATATCTTTAATATGTAGTATTGTTACTACCATTCTTTTAGATATTACAGGAGCTTTAAATATAACATTATTTATAATCTTATTTACACTTGGTTATCTCTTAGTTCAAATAATTTTATTCTTCTTATCTTTAACATTAATAGTAATATTTTCCAATAAAAAAGAAGTAAAACATTATAATCATAAATATCGTATGATATTTGTGCTATATACAAGACTTCTATTATCTTTATTTGGAATTAAATTAAATGTGTCAGGTGAAGAATTAATTCCAAGTGATACAACATTTGTTTTAGTACATAATCATTTATCTAATTTAGATCCAATTATTTTGAATGTCTATTTAAGAAATAAACCTCTTGTTTTTATGGCTAAAAAAAGTCTGGCAAAGATTCCTTGGTTTGGCTTAATTTTAAGAAAAAGTGGTTTCTTATTTTTAGAACGTGATGGTAGTTCAAAAGATGCATATGCTATCGCAAGAGGTATTAAATATTTAAGAAATGAAGAATGTAGTGTAGGGATTGCACCAGAAGGAACTAGAAATTTTACTAATGAATTATTATTGCCCTTTAAAGATGGTTCATTTATTATGGCAATTAAAGCAAAAAAACCAATTGTTGTATCAGTGATTACAAAAGTTCAACAAGTAAATAAAGGTTTATTATTTAAAAAACATATCGTTAATGTTGATTTCTTAGGCGTTTTAAAATATGAAGATTTTAAAGATTTAACACATGAAGAATTATCTTCAAAAGTTTATAATATGATGTATCAACATTTAGTAGAAAATGGTAAATAAAGTTAAAATCAATTGATTTTAACTTTTTTTCTATAATTAAGAATAATTGTTATATAAAATCAAAACAGTTGGAATTTTTAGAATAGTTTGATATAATATAAATTAGGAGGTACTTTTATGTTTGCACATGTTATTATTGATAATCCATCATCACAAACAGATATGGAATTTGATTATCTAATTCCTGATAATATGTCAGTTAAAAATGGTGTTAGAGTAAAAGTACCATTTGGAAGTGGCAATAAACCAACATTAGGAATTGTTTTAGCTGTTACTAGTGAAACAAGTTATGAGGGTAATATTAAAGAAATTATAGAAGTATTAGATTCTGATCCAATATTAAGTGCTGAATATATTGAACTTGCTAAATATATAAAAAGTGAAACAATTTGTCCAATAAGTAGAATCCTAAATTTAATGATTCCCCTTGCTAAAAGACTTAAAACAATTAAATATTTTCAAATTATTAATGGTGATAATTTAGATGCCAATTTATTAGAAGAATTCAAAGGCGAAAGTATTGTTAAAATTACTCCAAGATTTGATAAATATACAGATACTATTAAACAAAGTATTAAAAATGGTGATTTAAAAGTTATAACTGATGCTGTAGAAAAAAAGGTTAATAAGTGGACAAAGAAGTATTTGGTTAATATTACTAATTACAATCAATATTATGATGATTTTAAAAGTGCTAAAGCAAAAGAAGCTTTAAATGCGTTAATTCGAATTAATGAAGAGTTAACTCTTGATGAGTTAATGGACTTATGTAATATTAGTACTTATTTAATTGAAAAGTTTAAAAAGTATGGAATACTAGAAGAAAGATATGAATTAACTTCAAGAATTAAAAATAGAGTACTTTCGACTAAAAATAAAGAAATAGAAGATATTGTTTATGTTAATAAATATTTAACAAAATATCAAGAAAATAAAAAGTTCTTGTATCTTGCTAATAATAAAAAAGAAGAACTAGTCTTCTTAAAGAAAGTTATTGAAGAAAATTTAAGAAATAATTTAAATACTTTAATTATTGTTCCAGATATTTTAAGAGGTTATGAAGTATATACAAGAGTTAAGAGTTTACTTAATTGTACAATTTGTAATTTAAATTCAAGTATTGATAATAATGAAATATGCGATTATTTTGATTTAATAAAAGATAATGAATATCAAGTAGTAGTAACAACACCAGCTTATGCTTTATGGTGTTATCAAAATTTAGGGTGTATTTTATTAATGGATCAAGAAAGTAAGAATTACCGTAATGATCAAAGTCCTAGATATGATTTAAATTTAGTGATGAATAAAAAAAGTGATTTACTAAATACAAAAATTATTTATCATTCATATGCACCACTACTTAGTACATATACTAAAGCCATGTTAGGAGAACTTACTTTATTATCAACAAAAGCTATTGTAAATAACCAAATAACAATTGTTGATATGATGGAATCATTAAGAAGATTAGAATCTAATGTTATTTCAAATACTCTAAGAGATAAGATGAATGAGACTTTTAAAAAGCATGATGCGGTATTATTAATTTTAAATAATAAGGGTTATTCAAAAAGCGTAAGTTGTAGAGCTTGTGGAACTACTTATAGTTGCCCTAGTTGTAAAATACCACTACAATTAAATAAAGAAAAACATGTTATGTATTGTCCTGCATGTTTTTATAAAGAAGATGAAATTACTAATTGTAAGAAATGTTTTAGTGATAAATTATCTTATAATGGTTTTGGAATGGAAAAATTAGAAGCTGTTGTAAAAGAGATGTTTCCAAATCAAAAAATAAAAGTTTTAAAAGAATCAAGTTATTTTGAATTAGAAGAAATTATAGATGATTTAAATGAAAATAATTTAGATATTATTATTACTAGTGATACTTTCTCTAAATCAATTGAAAGTGAAAGATTAAGACTAGTTGGAATTATTGATTTAGATGTTATCTTAAATAACCCATCTTTTGATGCCAATCATTTAGCTTACGCAATGCTTTCTAATACTAATCAAATATTAAGTAATGGTGAATTAGTTATTCAAACATATAATCCAAAACATAGTATTTTAAAACACTTTATTATTAATAGTTATGATGATTATTATTTTGAAGAATTAAATAACCGAAAAGCTTTAAAAGTAGAACCATTATATGAGGTTAACAGAATACTAGTAAAAGGAGATTATAATCAAGTCTTCAAGATTGCAAATAACATCAAAAAGACTATAAATAATATTTTAAAACAAGATGTTATTATTATTGGACCTAGTTATAATTATAAAGAAAAAATGGTTCAATTAATTGTGAAACATAAGAATCCAAATATTAATAGAATATATATGCATATATATGAACTATATCAAAAAACAACAACTTTGATTATTTTTGATCGATATTCGAAAGTAATTAGTTAGGGGTAGAAAATGTTAAGAATTGTATTTATGGGTACACCTAATTTTAGTGTACCAATTTTAGAAGCATTAATAGAAAATTATGAGGTAGTAGGAGTTGTTACTCAACCTGATAAATTAGTGGGAAGAAAAAGAGAACTTGTTAAAACGCCAGTAAAAGTGGTTGCAGAAAAGCATGGAATTCCCGTATTTCAACCAATTAAAATTAGAGAAGATTATCAAAGTATTATTGATTTAAATCCTGATTTAATTGTTACTGCCGCATATGGTCAAATTGTAGGAACTAAATTATTATTTAGTCCAAAATATAAAAGTATCAATGTTCATGGATCACTTCTTCCAAAACACAGAGGTGGTGCACCAATTCAAAGGGCTATCATGAATGGTGATAAAACTACAGGCATTACTATTATGTATATGGCTAAAGGGATGGATAGTGGTGATATGTTAGCTCAAAAAGAAATTGAGATTTTAGATACTGATACATCTAGTACTTTATTTGAAAGACTTAGTTTAGTAGGAAGAGATTTATTATTAGAAGTAATTCCTAAATTAATAAATAATGAGATAGTTCCTATTAAACAAGATGAAAGTTTAGTTACTTATAGTTATAATATTTTACCCGAAGAAGAAAGAATTAATTTTGAAAATGATGCAACTACTATTTATAATCAAATAAGAGCTTTACTTGATGAACCTTGTGCTTATTTTAATTTTAAAGGTTTTGATAGTGATACTGACCGTATAAAAGTAGTAGAAGCAAAAATTGGTAGTATTACAACTTTTAAAGAACCAGGTAGCATTGTAGGTAAGAGTAAAAAGTATTTCACAATTGCTTGTGGAAATGGAACTACTTTAGATATATATAAATTACAACCATTTGGGAAGAATAAGATGAGTGCTACTGATTTTATTAATGGCGGTTTAAGAAAATATTGGAAAGAGAATTAAAAAGATGAATAAAGAAGTTAAATTATATTTTTCAAGAGAAGAAATGTTAGCAATGAATATTAAGACTCTTGAAGAAAGAGGAGTAAATATTGATGAAATCGCAATGATTTCTTATAAACAACAATCAAAATATAGTAGTGATGTTGAATATAGTGATTGTATTGAAAGTGTTAAAAAGATTTTATCTTTAAGAGATGTTTTTCATATTTTACAACTTGGTGTAGAAATTGATAGATTAGCAGAAGAAGGAAGACTCCGAAGCCCAATTCAAGAAATTATTCGATATGATTTAGGGGTATTTGGGGTTGATGAAATTTTAGGTTTAGATTTAGCTCATTTATATGGAGTTATAGGTGCAACAAACTTTGGGGATATTGATGTTAATAAACCATCAATAGTTGCTAGACTTAATGATAATGGTAAAGATTTAAATGGAATGTGTCATACTTTCTTAGATGATATTGTAGGAGCCATTGCTGCTGCAGCATCAACAAGAGTTGCCCAAATTATTAGTGAAAATAAAACAGAAAAGAAAAACTAGTATGGAAGAAAATATCATTGTTGAAGAAAAAGTAGTAAGAGAAAAGCTTATTAAAGTTGGAGAAAAGTTTAAAGTAGAGTTCGTCTCTATGACTCATGATGGTAAAGGGGTTTGTAAACTTAATGGTAAAAATAAGTATGGAGATGAATTAGTAAACTTCCCAATTTTTGTCGATAAAGCCATTACAAAAGAAGAGGGTATAATTGAACTGACTGAAGTTAAAAAAACGCTTGGTAACGCTAAAATCGTCAAAATTTTTAAAGATAAAACATCACCATATAGAGTAGATCCAATTTGTCCAATATATCATGAATGTGGTGGTTGTCACTTAATGCATATGAATTATGAAGGACAATTAAAATTTAAAAGAGGAATGGTTAAACAAACCCTAGAAAAAATAGGTGGTTTTAAAGATTTAAAAGTAGCACCTGTAATAGAATCTGTTGATGTTTTAAAATATCGTAATAAAGTTCAAATACCATTTGGTTCAAAGAAATCAAAAACAGTTTGTGGTTTTTATAAAAAAGAATCTCATGACATTATTCCACTAGAAGAATGTTATATTCAAAGTGATGAAATGACTGAAATTGTTAAGTTTATTAGAAACTTATGCAATGAATATAAAATTAAAGGATATGATGAAGAAAAAGGAACTGGAGATATCAGACATGTTTTAGTAAGAGAATCGACTAAGACTAATGAAATTATGGTTGTTTTGGTAACTCTAAGAAAAGAAATAAAAAACTTACCAGATTTAGTTACAAAACTTGTAAAAAGACATCCAAAAATTGTTTCAATTATTCAAAATATTAATAGTGAAAAAACTAATGTTGTACTTGGTAAAAAATCAACAAAACTTTATGGTAAAAATAGTATTGATGATGTTTTATTAGAACATACATTCTCAATTGGGGAAAAGAGTTTTTACCAAGTAAATCCTAAAACTACGGAAATTTTATATAAGAAAGCAATCGAAATTGGCAAATTTAAAAAGACAGATAATGTAATTGATGCTTACTGTGGAATAGGTACTATTGGTATAAGTCTTGCGAAAAAAGTTAATCATGTATATTCTGTTGAAATTGTTGAAGAAGCAATTAAAAATGCCTTAGAAAATGCAAAAAAGAACAACATCAATAATATTGAATTTGTTTGTGAAAAAGCCGAAGTACAAATAGTAAAATGGGCTAATGAGGGTTTAAAAATCGATGCTATCGTTGTAGATCCTCCAAGAAAAGGTTTAGACTTAGTATTTATGGATACTATCGCCAAAATGAATATTCCAAAAGTAGTGTATATATCTTGTGATGTATCAACACTAGCCAGAGACTTAAAGCATTTTAAAGAACTTGGTTATACTACAACTACAGTATATCCAGTTGATATGTTTCCAAATACAATGCATGTAGAGACGTTAGTATGTTTGTCCAAAAAAACGGAAAAACATATCAACATTGACGTTGAGTTTGGTGAAGGCGAAGGACAAGTGTAGCTTAAAAAACTTCAAGAAGAATTAAACGAGCAAAAACCTAAAAAGAAAACGACGTATAAAGATATACAAACGTATATCGAAGAAAAGTACGGTTTCAAAGTGCATACAGCATATATTGCAGAAGTGAAGCGAGATTTGGGCTTACCTATGTATGATGCGCCGAACGCTGTAGAAGAATTAAAACGTCCG
>JAFQRV010000042.1 GCA_017409905.1 Bacilli bacterium | reverse complement strand
GCAACTATAGTTGCAACTCCATCTGAAATTGTAATCTCCCATGAACTATTATCAGATAATGACGCTTCAGTTCTAAGATAATTACTGCTATTTGATGCTGCATATAAATAACCATTGCCAACATTAAATGCAAATGTTCCTGCAACAGCGCCTTCTTCTAATGTAATTATTTGAGCATCTGCTCCTAATATAATTGTAGTTGCATTTTTAGTACCAGGAGTTTGACCTCTGTTATTATCATTTTGAGTAGTACTTAAAACATAGTCATATTCATTTGCCACAATAACTACTTTATCTCCAACAGTTAATTGGCTAGCATCAGTTACTAATTCCCAAGATTCACTTTCCATTCCATAAACTGCAGTAACTTCAATACCATTTAGTGGCATCGTATTTGGTACTGCTGGAGTCCATTCTACAAATGTATATCCATCTTTTGTTGGATTTTCTCGTTCAGAAATAGTTGCACCATAATTTACTTCTTCAGTTCCTAATAAAGTACCATCATAATCGTAGTATTTAATTGTATATTTATTAACTTCCCAATTTGCGAAATATGTTCTATTTCCAGTACTACCCTTTAAAATAGTTACAGAAAGTGTCGGTTCAATTTGACCATCATATGTCCAACCAAGGAATGTGTATCCTTCTTTAGTAGGAGCATTTAAAGTTATATTTTCACTTTCAATTGTATAACTATCAGGATTAATAGTTTCTCCACCATCTAATTCATATGAAATAGTATAATTTACGAGATTCCACTTAGCATAAAATGTCAAATCAGTATTTGCAGTTGATGAAATATGTGAATAAGAATTTCCACTAAATTCAGCATTATCATACCAACCAACAAAAGAATATCCTTCTTTTGTTGGAGTTGGTAATGTAGCACCAATTGTTTCTTTATAAGTAGTTAAATTTTGGCCAACTGTTCCACCATTTAAATTTAATGAAACATTATGACTTGGTAATTTCCAAATTCTATAAAGTTCTTTTAACTCTTCATAACTTTCAACTTTTCCATAATCTGGAGTTGAAGTAGTTTGAGATGTTGCTTCATAATAGTTATTTTCATACGAAATTGATGTAGAACCAGATGTACCAATCTTATATAATGTATTTTCATCGAAATAATTATATCTAACGATTACATTTGATGTAGCTGCACTTGTGAAAGTAATTGTACTACCATTAAAATTATAGAATTCATTACCTTGAATAACAATTGGAGCAGTTGATCCTCTAAATGTTATTGTGGCTGAATCTGGTACAGCGGTAGTTCCATCAAAAATATTTTCAATGATATTAATTTCAGTACAACTATTATATCCCGCCAAATACATAACATAGCCGATAGTTGCCCATCTAAATTCATTATTTGTAATATTAAGTTTACCGCCAACAGTATAAATTCTCATACCACTATAACTTCCAGAGCCTGAAGTTGTTGTAGCTCCACTATTAGTAATATAGTTTCCAGAAATAGTTAAATTTGTAACATTTGAGAAAGACATATATTGATTTGTATATGTGCTATAATCAGTTCCATTATTTGGAGCATCAATTTTTGAATTTAAAACTGATAAATCAGAAATATTAGCACTATCAACAATACAACCTTGTCTATTATTGCCATTACATGCTACTTGTTTAGCTGACATATGAATATGACTAATAGTTACGTTATCTGCACCTACTTTGATTGCACCATTGCCAGAGAATTTTAAACCATTAATTGTTACATTTGCACCATTAATAGTTGTTAATCCTGTAATGTTAGCTTCTGTATAACGTGTATCATTACCATGAATATTATAATTTGGACCAACTAATGTTAAATCATTTGCTGAGATTGTTAAGTCATCAGCATATGTTCCAGAGAACACATAAATGATATCTCCTTCACTTGCTGCCGCTACTGCATCAGCAATACTTACAAAACAATCAATACCATATGTATATACTTTTTCATTTACAATATATTGTCCTTTATTAAATTGACCATTTACAACAATTGTTGGTTTAGTTAAAATAGCATTTAGAGCTTGAGTATCTCCTTCACTCAACTCAACTTCAACAGGGTCAATAGTCCATTTTGCATATAATGTTATATTTGCATTTTGATATTGTAAAATGTCAATCTTTTCACCACTAAAGTCTGATTCTGCATACCATCCTCCAAAATTATAATCTTCTTTTGTAGGATTTCCTAAAACGTGAGGAGTTAATACACTATAAACAAAATTAATTAATTGTTTAGTTAATCCCATTTCATCATAAATATTAGCTGAAATATCACTGTCTCCAACTGATACACTAGGTAAATATAGATAATTTCCAACTGATGCATATGTAGAAATATTAGTTTCTGAACTTGCTAAAGCATGTGTCCATTCTACACCAGCATTTGTCGCAACGCTATTTACAGACGCTGTTGCAGCATCTACAGCCACAACTTTATACCAACCATTTTCATCTGCTTGTAATAAGATTTTATATTGCCATCTTAAAGAGTTCATGGAAGTAACACTTGTATCACAGAAGTATATGCCAGATGCATTACCTGTATTATCATATTTAGATAACGTCATAGATTTTACAAGATCACCTGTAGGTACATATTCATAATATGACTCAGGTAAAGTTCCATCATTAGTATTCAATGTGAAATTATAAGTGTATACTGCAGATAAAGAAATGTTTCCTGTGCTTCCACTTTGAATTGAAGCAACTTGATTTCCATTTTCATCTATCCAACCAATAAATTGACAACCATTTTTAATTAATTCAGGAATTGTAATTGTATCACTTTCAATATTATAAGTTTGTGCGAAATAATAATTAACTAATTTATTTTGAACTTCACTATCTGAATAATCAGCAGAATGGAAGTTGCCATTTTGTGTGTATTTAGCTTGGCCAACCCAACCTCTTAATTCATATGCAATACGATAAATATTATTACTATTTGCTGCATTTAATTCAGCTTGAGATGAATAATTAAAGAATGTTTCAAATGCAACTTTATTAGCAGAACCCGCAACTTCTGCTATGTAATTTACTAACCAAGCCCATTTTGCTTTATATGTAGAATTATACAAGAATAATGAAGCATCACTTATTTCACCCCATGATCCTAAAGCATAGAATGATTCAACAGTATGAGATTTTCCTCTTGCGGTATTGTAATCATTTAAGAAATCTTCAATAATTGAATCTATATCAATATAACCATCAACAAAATCATAAGAAATTGTGTAGTCAATTACATTCCATATTGCAGTAATTGTTATATCTTCAGCTGGCATAGTTGTAGGTATTTCTACATCCCAACCACCAAATGTATATCCTTTTCTTGTTGGACTTTCTACACTTTCAATGGCTGTGCCATATTCTTGAGTGATTGAAGCAATTTCACTACCACCATTAGTATTGAAAGTAATTGTATAAATATTTGGAATTTCGTTATATTGAGCAGTATATGTTGCATCGCCTTCAACTGCTACTACAGCTGGTGACCATGCATTAAATGTATATGTATATTCAGCAGTTGCTACTCTTGAAGGAGTACCAGTATAAGCTGGAGTTTCACCATATTTAACTGTTTGCTTAGCTAATTCACTACCATCCCAGTTTAACCAAGTAACTGTATATTCATTTACAGTTTCAGTGTATTGTGCAGTATATGTTGCATCGCCTTCAACTGCTACTACAGCTGGTGACCATGCATTAAATGTATATGTATATTCAGCAGTTGCAGGTTTTGAAGGTGTACCAATGTAAGCTGGAGTTTCACCATATTTAACTGTTTGTTTAGCTAATTCACTACCATCCCAGTTTAACCAAGTAACTGTATATTCATTTACAGTTTCAATGTATTGTGCAGTATATGTTACATCGCCTTCAACTGCTACTATAGCTGGTGACCATGCATTAAATGTATATGTATATTGTGCATCAGCGGCTTTAGTTGGAGTTGCAGCATCATAACTTGGTGTTGTACCATATGGAACATTTTCATCTATTTCTAATGTTGTTCCATCCCAATTTAACCAAGTAACTGTATATTCATTTACTGTTGAAGAGAACTCTGCTGTATAAGTAGCATTTCCTGTTACTTCTACTACTTCATTATCCCAACCAATGAATGTATATGTATATTGTGCAGTTGCAGGTTTTGAAGGAGTTCCAACATAAGCCGGAGTTGTTCCATAAGCAACTGTTTGTGTAGCTAATACACTACCATCCCAGTTTAACCAAGTAACTGTGTATTCATTTACTGTTGAAGAGAACTCTGCTGTATAAGTAGCATTTCCCGTTACTTCTACTACTTCATTATCCCAACCAATGAATGTATATGTATATTGTGCATTTGCAGCTTTAGTTGGAGTTGCAGCATTATAACTTGGAGTTGTACCGTATGGAACATTTTCATCTGTTTCTAATGTTGTTCCATCCCAGTTCTTCCAAGTAACTGTATATTCATTTACAGTTGAATCAAATTGTGCAACGTATGTTGCATCACCTGTAACTGTTTCAACAACTGGTGACCAACCTTTGAATGTATAAGTATATTGTGCATTTGCAGCTTTAGTTGGAGTTGCAGCATTATAACTTGGAGTTGAGAAGTGTTCAACTTCTGAATCAGTTTCTAATGTTGTTCCATCCCAATTTTTCCAAGTAATAGTATATTTATTAATATTCCATTTAGCGTTAATTGTAATATTTTCAGCTGGCATTGTAGATGGAACTTCTTGATCCCAACCTGCAAATGTGTAACCAACTTTTGTTGGATCAGCTGGTTTTGTTACAGCTGTTGCATAATCTTGTGTAATTGATTGAACTGCTGTTCCACCATTTGCATTAAATGTAATAGTATATTTATTAATATTCCATAAAGCATTGATTTCTACATCTTCAGCTGGCATTGTAGCAGGTACTGTTACATCCCAACCATTGAATGTATAACCAACTTTTGAAGGATTAGATGGAGCTACTACTCCAGCACCATATTTTAATGTTGCTTCATGATATAGATTACCATCAGTATAGAACTTAATAGAATAACTATTTCTAGTATAGTATACTTTTAATACTAAGCTACCATCACCTAAAACATTACCTTCAAGTACATTACCTTGAAGATTAGCATTATGTGTAAATCCTTCAAATGATTTAATTTCAGCTACAACCAAATCACCAGTATTACCTTTAGCGTTAATTGTAGCATCTACATTTAATACATAAGATACACCAAAACTTTGTAGGTAATATTCAACTTTATATGGTCTTTCATTGCTTGTATATTTTGCATAAATCGCATGTAAATCTTCAGTGATTACCGCATTAGCTAAAACTTCTTGTGTTAATTCTTCATCATAGAACCAACCAACAAATGTATAACCAACTTTTTCTGGAGCTTCAGGGAATACGATTTGATCACCTAATTCGCCATCAAATACTTCAATGATTGAATTTCCATCAAAGAATGTTAAGCCAGCATAATCCCATTTTGCGTATAATGTGATATTTTTAGCAGGCATTGCGATTTCATCAAATTTTTCTGTACAAGCTTCATCTAAATACCAACCCGCAAATACATAGTTATCTAAACCATCAATTGCTGCTTGTAAGTCGCTTGGAACAAAGTTACCTAAACGATCACCATATTTATATGTAACTACATTATTATAACCTTCTAATGCAACTACATTAGTTTGTAATGTAATACTATATGTTAATTCTTCATAGAATGCATATAATACAACAGGTTCAGATGGCATCTTGTCAAATACGTATTCTACGTATTCATCTTCAGATGAACTCCATCCAATAAACTTTTTACCAGTTGGAACTTTAGTAGCTTCAATTGCTTCTATAGTTTCATTATAAGCAACTAGCAATTCATTTACTACAGTTCCACCTTCAATAAATCTTAAAGTGTATTCTTTTGGACTAAATTTAACATAAACTGTTGAAGTAGTACGAATATCTTCTACTTCTACAACTTGTCCTTCTTCGTCCACAAAAGAAAGTGCATAACCATTAGGCACTGTTACACTAATATCTGATTCTAATACAGGATTAGTAATTTTCTTTGTGTAAGAAATAATAGTTTCTAAACTATCATAATATTTGAAAGTTACTGTATAACTTTCTTCTCCTTCTGTGATTTCATCATCACCAGGAGTCGTTGGATATTTCGTTTGGTCTAATGAACAAGACGCTAAAAAGAAAAATCCAAGCATAACAATTAATAAAAGTTTGAATTTTTTCATTTGGTTCCTCCAAAATTTCGATAATATTACATCTTATTATACCAAATTTTTTAATATTACAAAAGAATTATTATAATAAAATTAAAAAAATGGCCTATTTGGCCATTTTCTAATTATTACAGTTTACTGTAGGCTCATTTACATGTACTTCAGAACAAGTAAATTTAGGAATAAATTCATTTTGAACTACATGGTGATGTACTACTTCAGTATGATATGTATGAATGTATGGTTGCTTAGTAACATGGTATTGATCAATTACTTGTTTTGAACAAGTTTCAATTGGTTTACATTCTTTATACACAGTAGGACATGTAGGTCTTTTACAACATCCATTATTGTTATTATCAGTTGTGTTATTATTTAGAGGAAATCCAAAATAATTATTCATAACTTCACCTCCTACTCTAATTTATTCATATTTTTTTAATTTGTTTGGATTTGTATCACTATTCGACAATTTATTTACTTTTAATAATTTATACTTTAGTGAATAGGAGAAATATATATATGAATTTAACACCTTACGTTATTGAACAAACGCCTAGAGGCGAAAGAAGCTTTGATATTTATTCAAGATTATTAGAAGACAGAATTATTTTAATTTTTGGAGAAATTACTGATTCTACAAGTTTAAGTGTAATAGCCCAAATGTTATATTTAGAAAGTGTTGATAGTAGTAAACCAATATACTTATATATTAATTCACCAGGTGGAAGTGTAACTAGTGGATTTGCTATATACGATGTTATCAATTATATAAAATGTGATGTTTATACTATTGGTATGGGTTTATGCGCAAGTCTTGGTGCTTTTTTATTATCTAGTGGTAATAAAAGATATGTCTTAGAAAATACCAAAGTCATGATTCATCAACCTCTTGGTAAAACTGAAGGTCAAGCAAGCGATATGATGATAGTTGCTAGTGAAATTATTAAAACGAAAAAAAGGCTAAATGAAATATTAGCCTTTAATACAAAACAAGATATTAAAAAAATTGAACTTGATACCGAAAGAGATTACTATTTAAATGCTTATGAAGCATTACAATATGGTATTGTTGATGAAGTAATTCTTAAGAATACCAAACAGGTAAAGAATTAATAGTTATTTCATCTTTTGTTATTGGGTGAATAAATTTAAGATAATAACTATGTAGATATAATAAATCTATATCATCATTACCATATAATTTATCACCTAAAATATTATGATTTAAATAATTAAAATGAAGTCTCAATTGATGAGTTTTCCCAGTGTGTAGTGTTGCTTCTATTAAAGTTTTATCATCTTCGTTTTTTAAGACTCTATATGTTGTATAACTATTATTACCTTCAATATTTTTTCTTTTAATGATGCTATTTTCATCTTTAACAATTGTTGTTTTAACACTTCCATCTTCTAAAAGTGTACCCCATACTTTTAGAAGATATTTTTTTTCTTGAATTGAGGTTTTCATAATATCAGCTATATATATATTTTTAGCAACTACAACAATTCCTGATGTTGGTGCATCTAATCGATTCACAAAATGAATTCCCGCATTAATCCCTTTAGTTATATAGTAGTATTGAACAATATTTGCTAGTGAACTTTTATAATGACGTCTTGTTGGAATAGTTGCGATTTCATTAGGTTTATTAATAATCAATAAATAATCATCTTCATAAAGAATATCTAACTCACCTTTACAAGCAATAACATCACTTTTACTAGGAGGTATTATAACTTTTAACACATCACCTTTATGCATTAAATAGTAGTTTTTAACACTTTGATTACCAACAATAAATTGTAGATAAGTATTTCTTAAAAGTTTTGATGTTAATTTTTTATCTAAATATTCTTTTACTGTAATTGTTGTTTCTATATTAAAAGTCAATATCATTTTAATCACCCATTACATTATACAAAATTTTAAAAAAATTGTAAAAAAATTTTATACATAATACTTGATTTTTAAAATATATCGTGTATAATAATAGCGATTTTGAAAAACGGAGGCCCATTATGGCAAAAGAATTAGAAGTAACATTTAGAACATTGTTATCAAAAAACGAATATAATCGTTTAAGTAAAGAATTCGAAGACAAACCCGCTAATCTACAAACAAACTATTATTTTGATACTACACGTTTTACTTTAAAAGCTGCAGAAGTAGTTTTAAGAGTTCGCAAACGCGATGAGTATGAATTAACACTAAGACGTAAAAAAGGTTATAATAGAGTGGAATTATCTTCTATTATAAGTGAAGAAGAATTTAAAAAATTTGTTGAAACTGGTGAAATTCCTTCTCTTGAAATTCAAGCAGAACTTGGAGAGTTAGTTAAAGGCCAAAAGATTGTTAACTATATGAGTCTATCAACTTATCGTATTTTCTTCCCACATAAACATGGTGTACTTGCGATAGATAAGTGTGATTATCTTGGTGAAACTGATTATGAACTAGAATTCCAAGCAACAAATAGAGAAATTGGTAAAAGAGATTTTATTGAAACTGTTAAAGAACTTGGTATTGTTTATAAAAAAGGTGAAACTAAAATTAAAAGAGCTTATAACGCTTTAAAGCGTCAATAAGCTCTTCTTTTTTTAATCATCTAAGTTTTTATCAAAACCACTGAAGCATTCTCTATTTCTTAATTCTTTTGGTAAGAAAATAGTAATATCTTCATTATTGTAACCAACTTGCAATTCATTTTCATTGATAATGATTGGACGTTTCAAGACACTAGGATTTTCAATTATAAAATTAACTAGTTCTTGAATAGTCATTGTTTCTGGCTCTAAATGTTTTTCTTTGAAAACTTTTGAACGTGTAGAAATAATATCATCAAATCCGTTTTCACTATTAGCTAACATTTTATATATATCTTCTTTACTTAATTTAATTGAGAAGATATTCTTTTCTGAGTAAGGGATTTTATATTGATCAAACCATTTTTTAGCTTTTCTACATGAAGCACAGCTTGGTGTAGTATATATCTGTATCATGGGTATCATCTCCTAAACTATTACTTGCTTTTGTATTCTTGTACTAATTTTATCATATTTTTACAAAATAATCAAGACCTTTTTGGAAAATAATGAAAATTATAAACGTTTACATTTGACTAAATTATAATTATTTAGTATAATTAGTTAAACAAATGAATAAGAATAGTAATTTATGTAGTTCTTTTTAGTGAGTAACAGATAGTGGAAATGTTATAATGAACTCATTTATGAATGGGCTTAGGATGTGAAAGTAGGAAATGACTTTCCGTATGTCTGCGTTAAAGATTAAAGGAAAGATAAAAAATTTATCTAAAGATAAATTATATCTTTTAAAATAAGGTGGTACCACGATAATGTTCGTCCTTTGTTAAGGGGCGTTTTTTTATTTTTTTGGAGGTGTATTATGAAAAATATTGTATCAGGAATTCAACCATCAGGTAAAATTACTTTAGGTAATTATTTAGGTGCAATCAAAAATATTGTAAATATGCAAAATGAAGCTGATGACGACACTAATTTATTTATTTTTATTGCGGATTTACACGCAATAACAGTATATCAAGAACCAGCTGAACTTAGAAAAAGTATTAAAAGTTTAGCAGCAATCTATTTAGCTTGTGGAATTGATCCAAATAAAACAACTTTATTTATTCAATCAGAAGTAAGAGAACACGCTGAAATGAGCTACTTATTACAAACTATTACTTATATTGGGGAATTAGAAAGAATGACTCAATATAAAGATAAAATGATTAAACAAGTTCAAGGAGTATCTAGTGCTCTATTAACTTATCCTGTACTAATGGCTGGAGATATCTTACTTTATAACACTGATTATGTACCTGTTGGTCAAGACCAAAAACAACACTTAGAACTTGCGAGAACAATCGCTGAAAGATTTAATAATCGTTATAGCGAAACATTTAAAGTTCCAGAACCAATCATTCGTAAAATTGGTGCGAAGATTATGTCTTTACAAGATCCAACTGCTAAAATGAGTAAATCTGATAAATTAGAAAAAGCTGTAATTTATTTATTAGATGATGAAGCTACAATTAGAAAAAAGATTAGTAGTGCAGTAACTGATAGTGAAGCTAGTGTTTACTATGATGTTGATAAGAAACCAGGTATTTCTAATTTATTGACAATTCTTTCTTGTTGTACAAATAAATCAATTGAAGAATTAGTTGAAATTTGTAAAGATATGAACTATGGTGAATTTAAGAAAATGGTTGCGGATGAATTAGTTAATAAACTTAAACCAATTCAAGAAAGATACTATGAAATACTAAATAGTAAAGAACTTGATGAAATCTTAACTAATGGCGCTCAAAAGGCTAGTTATTTCGCAAATAAAATGATCAGCAAAGTAAAAAGAAAAATGGGTATCGGTAGAAAATAATCTCTTCCTATTTATTAATTAAAAGACCTTTTATGAGTGTGAACTAAATGGGGTTCACTTCAGAAAAAAGGTCTTTTTTTTATATATTTTCTAATAAATTTCTAATTAAGCTTTTATCAGTTTCAATAATTGTACTAATTTTCTTACCAATATCTTTAATAGAATGACCTAAATGATATAGTTTAGTTTTATCAATAATAATATATCTATCATGTACTTTATTAGTATTAATTATTTCTAATAAACCATATTGTTTATTAAACATTATTAAATCAGATTCTCTTATTTTATTAGTTTGTTGATTTGTATATATTATAACTCTCACATTTTCTTTTTTTACTATTAATCTATCAATAACTGTTCTATCAGTATAATTATCAATTATGATTATTTCATTGTTAGCTGATTCAAAGATACTTTGTATTAAAGTATATGAATCATAAAACTCCCCATTATAAAATATC
>JAFQRV010000041.1 GCA_017409905.1 Bacilli bacterium | reverse complement strand
CTACTAAATGAACTAATAAAACAAATAGTAGTATATGAAAGAGAACTAAAGGAAGATGGAAGAACTCAAAGAATTGAGATAGAGTACAACTTCCTTAATTAAAATATTTAATGTGCATCCTTAACTACACATTACTCCAATCAACAAGTATGATCCTACAGGGCACTTTGGAATTTGGGCTTTAGTTGCAATTACTGCGGGTTCTATGTTAATAGGAGGAACAGCTCAATTAGTATCAAATGCTATGGCTGATAAAATTGGTAGCGAATTATGGAGAGGAGTTGCTGGAGCAGCCGTTGGAGCTGGAGTTAATGCTTTGGCGCCATGTTTAGCTATGCCAACAGGAGGAACATCGTTATTTATTGCCGCTGGAGCCAGTGCTATTGCCCAAATGGGTGTTGATACGCTTGAAACTGTCGTTAGAGGTGAAAAGGTAGATGGATGGCAAACGGTCGCTGATTTAGGTATTAATTTTGTAACTACGTTAGCTGGTAACTATTTGGGTGGTAAGATGATTCCGACTAATTCTGGATGGTTCCAACCACAAAAATTCTTAAATGTATTTACTAAATCTTATGGTCAAAAAATCTTATTGCAAAGTGCAATTGGTGCAGGTTTATCTGGAACTGTCAATTTTATAAGAAAAAATGATTGGAGTAATTATAAACCTATCATTCCAGTGCCAGTTCTTCCATTATATCCATTATTTTAAAGGAGAATAGAAATATGAATATTCAAGAAAAACTCATTCAAAATTATCCCTTAATTAATAAAGTTGATTCTGAATTAAATTGTTATGTATTAGATAAAAAGAGATACTTAGTATTTTGGGATGAATTAATTAAAAAAGATTCAACAGAAGAAGTATTAAAGTATTTAGAAGAAAAAACTAAAAATACAAATTTCACAGAGTACAAAACATTAATTGTGGTTGGTAAAACGATAGAAAAATTTAAAAAAGTTGATTTACTTTATTTTAATAATGTTAATACATTTGTAGTATTTTACTTAATCAATGAAGAAACCAACGAAGTATATATGAATGATTCTTGGATTTCAGCTTTAGGATTAAATTATAAAAAATATGTTAGAAAGATAAATGAAATTTTAAATAAGTAGCAAATTACTTTCACAAGCAAAAACTAGGTAAGTTTACTCAATGGGTAGACTTATCTTTTCTTTTTATAAAATAAGATTTAATTGAGAATATATTTATGTTAATTTATATATTTTTTGAGAAAATTATGATATAATTTTAATACAATTAATCGAAAAAAGTAGAAAGTAGTGGTAGGACAGTCTTGGGGAAGTAAAGCATTTTTGACTTTTGTAAAAGAAGTGGCTCTAAGACCTAATAGTGGTTTGACTTTGCAAACTATGTATATGAATATGGCAAAAGCTATCAATAGATATGCAATACAAGGAATCAGCAAGGTATCTTCTGGAATTTTGTTGTCTACTGCATTCGAAAATTCGATAGGAGGGTAAATATTATGGAATACGTTTGTTTAATATTTCAAATTATACTTTTGCTAGGAATATTTATATTTAAAACTAATGATAGATATTTAGTTAATTCTAATGAATTTTATAAAAAATATTTGATTGTTGAATTGATTACTCAAGGAATATGTGTTGTTGCTAATGTTATTATTTTGTTTCTAATGAAAGAGATTATGATTTATATTTTAATAATGCATATTATATTAATGGGAATTATCTTGATCTTCTATAGTAATAAGGCAAAAAAATTATATTTTGATGAATTATTAAATATTATTGTCGCAAATGACTTACAATCGATTGATTCTAGAGAAATAAAAAAAATATTATTAGTAAAATATGAAAAAGTATATTTTGTTGAAGATATTGAAAAGTGTAAAAACCATATAAAAAATATTTGATTAACACAAACTTGCGGGAGTGTAGCTGTCTTAATAGACAGTTACACTTTTTTTGTTTTAAGAAACGTTTTTTTAATTTTTACCCTCTCACTTGTCCTATCAAATGTCCGTCACTATTGAAGAAATATAATTAAATATATTGGTCCACAAAAAGATAAAAACAAAAAAGAATTAACTTTAGAATTATTATATGATTTAGATAATCCCTATGGATTTATAGATTTTGACTGGAAAGAATTTAAAATGAATCCTAGTTTAGATAAATTTATGTGCGCATAATCAAATATAATAAAAAATCTAACATGCGCATAATAAAAAAATATGATAAAAGACTATAATATAAGTACATAAATTTTAACAAAATGACAATATATAATTAAAAATCACAAAATAATTATTTTTACCTTAAAGTTATGCTATTATTGTAAAAAGTTTAAGGTAAAATTGTGTTTTTTTAATTGAAATTATTTTTTGGAATGATAAAATAAAGTATCTTTAAAATATTTTGGAGTGATAATATGATAAAAAGAGATTATTATTTAAATCAAATTATAAAAAGAGAATGGGATGGAAATATCAAAGTAATAACTGGAATTAGAAGATGTGATAAATCCGTTTTATTATTTGAATTATTTAAAGATTATTTAATATCTAAAGGAATTGAACAAGCTCAAATTATTGAAATTAAATTAGATAAAATTGATTTTTTAAATTAAAAAGATAATCAAGAAAATGAAGTTGAAATAACATTAATGTAGTTGGGAATAGTTTATTTATATGATTTTTTACTTTTTTACTTACATTTTAATAATTGGTGTGATAAAATGAATTACCGATTAATTTTTGTTTCGAAAAAATTAAAAATTATAAAATACCTTTGCATTATTTTTTGAAACTGTGGTATAATGAAAATTGAAAAGGAATGATAAAAATGAAATTACTAATTGTAGAATCTCCATCAAAATCTAAAACAATTGAACATTATTTAGGAAGTGATTATAAAGTTGTTGCATCTTTAGGTCATATTAGAGACTTAAGAATAAAAGGTAAAGGTGGATTTGGAGTAGATGTTGAAAATAATTTTCAACCAGAATACAGTATTTTACCAGAAAAAGCTGAAGTAGTAACTCAACTACAAAAATTAGCAGAATCTGCAGAACATATTTATCTTGCGACTGACCCGGATAGAGAAGGAGAAGCTATTAGTTGGCACTTACAAGAAGTTTTAGATCAAGAACCAGAAAAGGTTTCTAGAATTGTATTTAATGAAATTACTAAAACTGCTGTAACAGAAGCTATTAAACATGATCGTCAAGTTGATATGAATTTAGTTCATTCTCAAGAATCAAGAAGAATTATTGATAGAATTATTGGGTTTAGATTATCTAGTTTACTACAACAAAAATTAGGGTCTAAATCAGCAGGACGTGTACAATCTGTTGCTTTAAAATTAATTGTTGATCGAGAAAAAGAAATAGAAGCTTTTGATAAGGAAGAATATTGGGATATTTTCACTTATTTTAAAAAAGATGGTATTGATTTAAAAGCAAAACTTATCGAAAAGAACAATGAAAAAATTGAGTTAACAAATGAAAGTGAAGCTCAAACAGTTATTAATGAATTACATGAAGCAGAATTTGTTGTGGCTAATATTGAAAAGAAAGAACGTAAAAGAGCAGCTCGTGCTCCATTTATTACTTCAACATTACAACAAGATGCTGGTGCAAGATTTAAATATAATGCTAAAAGAACAATGTTAATCGCTCAAAAATTATATGAAGGTATCGATTTAGGCGAAGAACGTGTTGGTTTAATAACTTATATGCGTACTGACTCAGTGCGTTTATCTGATGACTTTTTAAGTGAAGCTAAAAAATATATTAAAAAGACTTTTGGTGATGAATATTATAAAGGATATCATATTAAAAACAAAAAAGGCCAACGTATTCAAGATGCCCATGAAGCGATTAGACCAACATCTTTAGAAAGAACTCCAGCTAAAATGAAAAAATATTTAGCTGCTGATGAATTAAAGATATATACTATTATTTATAATCGTGCTTTAGCAGCTATTATGAGTGATGCTTTAGTAGAAGATACTAAAGTAAGTATTTCTGCAAAAGATTATAGTTTTGAATTGACTGGTGAAAAAGTATTATTTGATGGTTTCCAAAAATTATATGAAGAAACTAGTGAAGAAGAAGTAGAGATTATTGGTTTACCAGATTTTGTTATTGGTGAACAATTGAATATTGTGGAAACAAAGAGTGAACAAAAGTTTACTAATCCACCATATCGTTATACAGAAGTAAGATTGATTAAGAAAATGGAAGATTTAGGAATAGGTCGTCCATCTACATATGCATTAACTATGGAAACATTACGTATTAGAAGTTATGTTACTATGGATAAGAGAACATTTGTGCCATCTGAACAAGGAAGACTTACTAGTGATCAACTAGATTTATTCTTTAAAGATATTATCAATGTAAAATATACTGCTGAGATGGAAAACACACTAGATGCAATTAGTGAAGGCCAAGCAATTTGGTATGAAGAAATCCGTAAATTCTATGATCGTTTTGTCCCATTAATTGAAAACGCCAGAGATAATATGATTAAGATATATCCTAAACCAACAGATGAATTCTGTCCTCAATGTGGTTTACCTTTATTTATCAGAAGAGGACCTTTTGGTGAATTTACTGCATGTAGTGGATATCCACATTGTAAATACATTAAAAAGACTCCTAAACCAGAACCAGTTCATACTGGTTGTAAATGTCCAGCATGTGAAACAGGGGAATTAGTTGAAAGAATTAATGTTCGTGGAAGAAATAAGGGCACATTATTTTATGCTTGTAGTAGATTCCCAGAATGTCGTGCAACATATTCAGGGCTTCCTAATGGCGATATATGTCCTGTTTGTAATGGTCCAATGATTACTGTTAATAATGAAGTAGTTTGTGGAAATGAAAAATGTAAGACAAATAGAGAACGACGTGCTAAAGAAAGAGAAGCCGCAAAAAAAATTATTTCGTAAAAAAGTGTAGAAATTCTTGACATTCTGTCGATGTTTGTGGTATAATGTTATTGTCCCGTTAAGGGACCACATATCCCCTACATATATGTTATTTTTAACATATTGGTCAGCTTATTCCCCTAGGCTGACCCCCTTTTTTTATTAACTGTAAGGTTTCTTTCGAAGAAACCTTTTTTTTATGAATTTAAGATGAAATTTAAGATTAAAGACTTTTTAAAAAAAGATAAGTATGTTATACTTTTATAAAGTATAAAAAATAAGGAGAAAAATATGGAAAAAATTAGAATACAAGATGATTTATATACATTTGTAAATCAAGAAAAATTAGAACAATTAGTTATTCCAGATGATCAACCTTGTACTGGTGGTTTTAATACACTAGCGGTTGGTGTTGAACAATTAATGATGAAAGAATTTAATGAAATGACTTCATCAAATGCATTTCCTAATGAGTATTTAAAAAATGCATGTAAATTATTTGAAATTGCCAAAAATGTTGATAAGAAAGAAAAAGATGGAGTTGTTCCTGCTTTAAAGAATTTAGCTATTTTAAATAAAATCGATAGTATTGAAAAGTTTAGTAAATATTATAAAGATTTAATGTTACAATCTATTCCATTGCCACTTAAGATAATGGTTGAGACTGATATGAAAAATACACAACAACACTTAGTTTATATTCAAGGTCCTAGCACAATTCTTCCTGATGCTTCTTATTATAAAGAAGAAATGGCTGCTCAAAGACAAATGATTATTGGTATGTGGACTAATATCGCTACAGCTATTTTATCAAAAACAGATTTACCTCTTGAAGAACAAGCAAAATATATTCAAGATACTTTGGCTTTTGATAGTGTTTTAGGTAGTCTTGTTAAAACAAGTGAAGAATGGTCAGAATATGTAGAAATGTATAATCCTATGAAGCTATCTAAAGTATCTTCAATGTTAAAAACTATTAAGTTTAAAAAAGTTTTAAAAGATTTATTTGGTGAAACACCAGAAATAGTAGTAGTATCAGAACCTAGATATTTTAAGAATTTTGTTAATGTTTTCAATGAAGAAACTTTTGAACAATATAAGCATTGGGCTTATGTTATGGGCTTTATTGGTTCATGTAGTTTATTAACAGAAGAATTAAGAGATTTAGGTAGTATGTATTATCGTAGTTTAGCTGGTATTCCTGCTGTTACACCAATTGATAAGTTTGCTTATCAATTAGCATCAAGTATGTATTCTGAACCTGTTGGTTTATATTATGGTGAAAAATATTTTGGTGAAGAAGCTAAGAAAGATATTACTGAAATTGTATATCAAATTATTGATACTTATAAGAGTAGAATCAAAAACAACGATTTTTTAGAAGAAGCAACAAAAGATAAAGCCATCTTAAAACTTTCCAAAATGGGCGTAAAAATGGGCTATCCTGACAAAGTAGAAGAGATTTATAGTAAACTTGTATTTAATGAAGAAGACTCTTTATTTGAAATTATGCATTCTTTAGAAAAAATTAAAACACTAAATAACTTAGAAAAATTAGCTAAGCCAACTGATCCTACTCATTGGGCAATGCCAGGACATATGGTAAATGCTTGTTATGATCCATTTGTAAATGATATTACATTCCCTGCTGCTATTTTACAAGCACCTTTCTATTCTATCAAACAAACTAGAAGTGAAAATTTAGGTGGTATTGGTGCCGTTATTGGTCATGAAATATCACATGCTTTTGATAGTAATGGTGCTAAGTGTGATGAAAATGGTAATATTAATAATTGGTGGACAAAGGAAGATAATAAGAAATTTAAAGTAAAAATCAATGCGATGGTAAAACAATTTGATGGTATTGAACTTCCTTGGGGTAAAGTAAATGGTAAATTCATTGTTAGTGAAAATATGGCTGATAATGGCGGGATGGCAGTTACTCTAGAAATTATGGGTCATACACCAAATGCTTCTTATGAAGAATATTTCACTAATTGGGCAAAAGTATGGTGTTTAAAAGCTAAACCTGAATATTTACAATTATTACTTAATCTAGACGTTCATGGCCCAAGTATTCTTCGTGCTAATATGCCACCAAGAAACTTCCCTGAATGGTATGATACATTTAAGGTTAAAAAGACTGATAAGATGTATATAGCCCCTAGTAAACGTGTAGTTATTTGGTAAAAAAATTCATCATTAAATAAACTGAATATCATATTATGATATTTTTAGTATATATTTAATTGATGGGTTGATATAATGAAATTTAATGAATTTATAGAAATAATTTTATCTAATAAATTATTATTAATAATATTTATTTTAATTAGTATTGTTATTTTAATTAATGGAGCAACTGATGCCGCAAATTCTGTAATATCAGGAGTTACTACTAAAACAATGAGTTTTAATAAAGCAATTATAATTTCTAGTATATTTAATTTGCTTGGAGTAATTGTTATTACAACTATCAATAATAAAGTAGTGGTAACGATATTTAATATAGCTATGTTTAAAGGAAACGATGCTCTATTGGCTCTTTTTACAGCTTTAATAAGTATAATAATATGGACTAGTATTGCCTGGTATTTTGGCATTCCTACTAGTGAAAGTCACGCTTTAATTGCGGGTATTACGGGTTCTGCGATTGCTTTTAATAATGGTTTTAACTGTATCAATTTTAATAGTTGGTTAAAAGTTATTTTAGGTTTATTAATTTCTATAAGTTTAGGTATTCTAGGTGGTTATGTTTTATATATAATAAGGAAGAAGACTTCAAAAAAAATAATTTATTGTTCAACAGCATTTATCTCATTTATGCATGGTGCTCAAGATGGACAAAAGTTTATAGGTCTATACTTATTAGTTTTATTAACTAATTCTACAAATAAAATAAATGTATCTATACCAATATGGTTAATGTTATTTAGTTCATTACTGATGGGGATAGGTACATTAATAGGTGGAAAACGTATAGTTAAAAAAATGGGAAATGAACTAGTAGAACTTGATTTAAAACAGTGTACATCTAGTGATTATGCAACATCATTAGTTTTGTTACTATCGACATTATTAGGTATACCAATTAGTACTACTCATGTAAAGATGACTTCTTTAATAGGGGTAGGACTTGCTAAAAAAACAAAGATTAATATCTCAGTTATTAAACAATTAATTTTCACTTGGATATTGACATTTCCTGGTTGTGGATTAATTAGTTTTATATTGACAAAATTTATATTAAAGTAAAAAGAAGTGGATAAACAATCCACATCTTTTTATTAGAAAGGTTTATTTATGAAATATATAGTTGTTTCAGATATCCATGGTTCTTTATATTATGCAAAAAAAATAGAAAAGATAATTGAACAAGAACAACCAAATAAAATAATACTATTAGGAGATTTATATTATCACGGTCCTAGAAATCCATTACCATTAGAATATAATCCTATGGAAGTAGCCAATATTTTAAATAAGTATCATAATTTAATAGTATGTATTAAGGGTAATTGTGATGCTGAAGTAGACCAAATGATTTCAAAATTTAATATTGGTGATGATTATAAAGAAATTATTAATGGTAAAAGATTTTATTTTACTCATGGACACAAATATAATATAGATAATATTCCAAATGATGTAGATATTTTAGTGTATGGACATTTTCATACAGGTTTCATAAGAGAACTTAATAATATGATTATAATTAATAGTGGAAGTATAACACTTCCAAAAAATAATACAAAAAATAGTTATTTAGTAATTACTGATAAGGAAATTGTATTAAAAGATGTAGATGGAAATGTTATAGAAATAAAAAAAATCTTGTAAAGTGTTGATAAATATTGTATAATTTAATTAAGGAGATTGATAATATGAAACATATTTATAAGTTATTAATTGTAGTTATAGCATTAGTATTCTTAACTGGATGTCAATTTGGTACAAGTTCTAGGGATGTAGAATATATTAGATATTTTATTGATGATGAATTAGTAAAAAAAGTAAAACCTAGTGAAAATTTTAATGTAGAAGATATTGAAATTCCAGAAAAAGTTGATAAATTTGAATGGAAAATGGAAACCAAGTCTGAGAATGGTGTTAATTATAAAGATTACCATTTGGACTATACTTTAAAACGTTTTGTGGTAAATTTCTATGATCAAAACAGTAAAAATTTAAAAACGCAAATAGTAAATTATGGTGAATCTGCAACTGCGCCAGAAATGGATGAGCGGTTAATTGTTACTTGGGATAAAGACTTTACAAATGTTACAGAAATGTTAAGTGTTAATTGTAGTATTGAATATAAGTATTATTATATTGAATTCTATGATGGACAAAATAAATTAGACTTAGAAATTGATCGATACACTCCAGGTGAAGAAATTGAATTACCAACTCCTTCAAAAGAAGGACATGAGTTTATTGGTTGGTTTAATTCTAATATTTCAATGCAACGCTATGATAAAATAACTAGTGATGTAAAAGGAGATTTAAAACTTACCGCAAAATTTAATCGTATTGATTATTCAACAGTTACTCTTCCTCAAGCAAGTGGACAATTAGTTGGAATTAATATTTATGAAAGTGATGGTCATACATTCTATCAACCAATTCTTCCGGGAACTGCTCCTCAAGGATTATCTAATTATGATTGGTCATCTAGTGATACATCGATTGCGACTTTATCTAGTTTTGGATCAATTGCGATAGGGCGACCTGGTTATGTAATTATAACTGGTACATTAAAAAGTGATCCGACTAAGAAATACAATGGATATTTTAAAACAACAACAAGTGGTATTCAAATGGTAAGTTTAGATTATTTAAAAAATCTAAAACCGGTTACTATTACTTTTAAAGGATTTGATGGAAAAGTTATTGAAGAACAAAAAGTTATTCAAGGTGGATATTTATTCTATCCAAGTGTTGAAGTAATTGAAGGTTATAAGTTTGTTGGTTGGGATAAAGAAGTATTTGAGGCAAATGAAGATACTACAATTAATGCCTTATATGAAAAAGGAACAAACGAATATAACGGGAAATCATTTGGTGTAATTGGAGATAGTATTTCTACATTCTTAGGTTATATTCCTACAGGTTATAGTCATTTTTATCCATATCCAACTGCTGATGTTTGTGATATTTATCAAACATGGTGGATGCGTACAATAAACAAATTGGGTGGAAGTTTATTTTTAAATAATTCATATTCAGGAAGTTGTGTTGCTGCGGGAATTCCAAGTGACTCCCAAAATCCAGATAGATTATCTAAGTTTATGATGAATGGTCAAACTCCCGAATACATTATAATTTTTATGGGTTCTAATGATTTAGCATCTGGAATTAATGCTACTTTATTTGAAAAAGCTTATCGTAAAATGCTTGATGAATTATTAAAATTAAATCCAGAATTTAAGTTTATTCTTTGTACACTTCCTGAAAATTTATTATATAAAAAGAACGAAGAGTTAAGAATTGAATATAATGATATTATTGAAAAAATATCAATCGATTATGAACAAAAACTAGTTGATTTAGAAAAGTTTAGTTTAGTAGGTAATTTGGTAGATAGTGCTCATCCAAATAAGACAGGAATGAAGGAAATGAGCGAATATTTCTTAAATGAATTGTTAAAGTAAAGGAGATAATATGAAAAGAAAAATATATTTACTAATATTTTTATTAATGTTTTTCTTTGTTGCGGCTTGTGATATGAATCTTGGTGGTTCAGGAACAAATAATCCTTCGCTTAGTCAAAAAGCTGGTATAACAGCAGAAGAAGTTGATGAAATTCTAGTTGGCAGTACAACAAAAATTAATTATACTTTAAATATCATCTCAGGCAAAGTAACTTTTAAAAGTTCAAATGAAAAGATTGCAACAGTTGATGAAGAAGGTATTGTCTTAGGGGTTGCTAAAGGTAAAACAATTGTTACTCTTACTTGTACAACAAGTGATAAAAAATATACTACTGAAGTTACAATTAATGTAGTCGAAGAAAAAAGTGAACATCAACATGTAAAATGCTCTATTTGTAGTAAATGCACATCAAGCGATTGTGATGGAGAATTATATGAAAGATGTCAAGGACATGAAGAAGAAATTCCAGTTCATGATTGTGAAGAATATGCTTCTGATTGGATTGATAAAGAACCATTCTCTTGTGGTGAATCTGGTAAACAAGTAATTATTTGTACAAAATGTAATGAAATATTACAAGAAAAAACGATCTTAAAAGAACATTCATACGAAAGTAAAGTATTGCAAGAAAAAACTTGTACTGTAGATGGAAAAGTAGAATATACTTGTAGTATTTGTTATGATAATTATATTAAAACAGATTATGCAAAAGGTCATGTTGAAAGTGATATTACAATATCAGTTCCAGCTACCGAAAACACTTTAGGTACTAAACAAATTTTATGTTTAGAATGTGAAGAAGTTTTCAAAGAATTTAATTATTTAAATAATGCTTATCATAAAAATGGTAAACTAAGTGTTAAAGGTCCTGATCTAGTAAATCAATTTGGGGAAAAATATCAATTATTTGGTTTAAGTACACATGGTCTACAATGGTTTAGTAGAGTTGTTAATTTTGATACTATTTGTGAAATTCAAGAAAACTTTGGTAATAATGTCATAAGATTTGCATTATATACTGATGAAGATGGTTATTGTGATGGCGGTCCATCTAAAAAACAATATATGCTAGAAACTCTTCAAAAAGGTATTGATATTGCAACTGAATTAGGATTATATGTTATTGTTGACTGGCATATGGTTGGGGCAGATAATCCTGCTGATAAGAATCCTTTAACTTATTTAGAAGAATCTAAAGAATTCTTTAGTTATATTTCAGAATATTATAAAGATCAAGATAATATATTATACGAAATAATGAATGAACCGAATGGTTCTACTACGTGGGCTGATTGTAAAAAATATGCAAATGAAGTAATTCCATGTATAAGAAAGAATACAGATGCCGTTATATTAGTAGGTAATCCAAAGTGGACAGCTGATTTAAATTCTGTTATGAAAGATCCATTAGTAGGCTATGAAAACATCATGTATACTTATCACTTCTATGCTGCTGATCATAGTAGCACTACTCAAGTAGTAAAAGCATATGACAGTGGATTCCCAGTATTCATTAGTGAATTTGGCTTTATGGAGTCAAGTGGTGATGGCGCAATCAGCGAAACAAATGGAGAAAAGTGGAAGAAAGTATTAGACCCAAGAAATATTAGTTATGTAGCTTGGAATATTTCTAATAGCCCAGGCTCTGCATCAATCTTTAAAAATGGAACTACTAAATTAGATGATGTTAGTGATGAAAACTTGAAAGTTTGGGGAGTTTATTTAAAGAATTGGTATCGTGCTAAATCATTAAACATTATACCAGAACCTGAAGAAATTCCTACAGCAAATATTGAACTTATGACGGAAGTTCCTGAATGGACATCTAATTATGAATGTTTTATAATTAGTACAGGTAGTGATTCTTCAAGATTAAACTATAACTGGTCATCAACTAATGAAGGGGTATTAACTGTAAGTGAATATTCTACGTTAAAAATTATAGGTGATGGATCATGCTCAATTATCGCAAAACACAAAACTAATGGCGATGTTGGGGTTTTAGATATTGTCGTTCAAAATGGAGAAATTGTAAGTTTTTCAAGTAGATATACTGAATAATAAAATAAGCATTCAAAAGAATGCTTATTTTATTTTAGTATAATGAGTTTACAAAAAAACCTAAAATATGATATAATAAAACATATTTCATACTGAGGTAAGTTATGATAAAGTTAATCGCAACAGATTTAGACGGAACTTTGTTCTATCCTAAAAAGAAAATCAAATTATTAATAAAAAAGAATATCAAGTTTTTGAAAAATTATATTGAATCAGGAAACCGAGTAATTTTAGTATCGGGTAGAAATTTTCATATAGTTGAAAGAATTAAAAGAAAACTAAAAAACAATGTTGATATGTTAGCTTGTAATGGATCAGCTTTATATAAAGATGGGGAAGTTATTGAAGATAGTCCAATGAGTCATACTGATGTTAAAAGATTATATGAAGATAACTTAGAAAATAAAAATATAATTTCTTGGATTTATATGACTGATAAGCATAATATGATATTAGTTCCTAATAAGATGAATTGGTTTTTAACTATTTGTTATCGTATTGGAATGCTTTTTCAATTCGGTTATCGCGGTAGTTATTTATTCGGTAAAAAACATTTCTTTAAGATGTTAGACAATCATAAAGTAAAAATCTATAAAGCAATGTGTATCTTTGGCCTTGGAGAAAAAGGTATTAAAAAGGCTGCTTTAGAATATCCTAAGTTACTAGAAAAGTACGGTAATGTATTTGAAATGTATCAATCTCATGAATCAATAGAATTAATGAACAAAGGGGTTAATAAAGCAACATCATTATTAAAATATATTGATCGAATTAATCTAGATATTAATGAAGTAGCAGTTGTTGGTGATTCAGGAAATGATGTCCCTCTATTCCAAGTGTTCCCTAATAGCTTTGTGATGGAACAAGCTCATGATGATGTTAAATCACATGCAAAAACTGAAATTATTGGAGTATATGCCCTACATAAATATATTGGTAAATAAAAAAGGATTGTAAAAAAAAGAACAAGTTTATTTTGAAAACTTATTCTTTCACAATCCTTTTTATTTTGTTAACATTTTTAAAGCTGCTTTAACAGCACTTCCTAAATCAGGATAATCATTAATCTTAAAGTCTTTTGTAACACTTTTAATTTCACTACTTGAATAACCCAAGGCTTTTAACGCATTAGATAAATTCTTTAATTCTTCAGCGTTATTAGTTGCCTCTTTATTGAAATCTAATTTACCCTTTAAATCAAGAATAATTTGTTGAGATCCTTTTGTGCCAATACCAGGGAATTTTTTAAAGTATTGAGGATCTCCATCTTCTACAGCCATAATAATTTCACTTACTGTACTAGATGCTAAAATTGCTAATGCTCCTTTTGGACCTAATCCTTTGACATTAATTAGTTTTAAAAACATTGTTCTTTCATCAATTGTTGAAAAACCATATAAATCAATTAAATCTTCTCGAACATATTGATAGACAAATATTGTTTTTTCTTCATGCAATTTAAAACTATATGGATTTGGAGTTTTAATTAAATAACCAATATTATTACATTCTAAAGTAATTGAATTAGGTAATATATTTGTGATAGTTCCATTTATATAATCGTACATATAAAACACCTCAAATATATTATATCAAAAAAGATGAGATTAATAAAATAAAATGATTTAAAAATAACACTTCATATACGTTGCTAAAATTTGAAAATAATGGTATAATAAGAAAAGTAAAAAAGAAAAGGAGGAAAATATGGAAGAACGTTTAGTTAGTCAAAGTTATTTAAAAACTGATGAAGAAGAACAAAGCTTACGTCCTAGTCGTTTAGTAGAATATGTTGGTCAAAATGAATTAAAAGAAATGTTAGAAATATACATCACTACTGCTAAACAAAGACATGAAAGTTTAGATCATGTTTTATTATATGGCCCTCCTGGACTAGGTAAAACAACTTTAGCATATGTTATTGCTAATGAAATGGGGACTAATGTTAAAGTAACTACAGGACCTGCATTAACAAGACCTGGAGATTTAGCTTCAATTTTATCATCACTTGAAGCTGGCGATATCTTATTTATTGATGAAATTCATAGAATTCCAAAAGTTGTTGAAGAAATCTTATATTCCGCAATGGAAGATTATTCAATTGATATCGTAATGGGTAAGGACAGTGGAGCGATGACATTAAGAATTGATTTGCCACCATTTACATTAGTTGGTGCGACAACAAGATTTGGTGATTTAACATCTCCTCTAAGAGATCGTTTTGGTATTGTTCATCAATTAAATTATTATACTAATGAAGAATTACAACAAATAATTAAAAGAACTTCTAAAATCTTTAATTATCCAATAGCTGATGATGCCTCTATTGAACTTGCGAAAAGATCAAGAGGTACACCAAGAATTGCCAATAGATTATTTAGAAGAATTAGAGATTTTGCCCAATATAATTTAGAAGATGTCATTAATTTTAAAACAACAGATTATGCACTAAATAAATTAAATATTGATGCATGTGGATTAGATGGAACAGATAGAAGATATTTACAAGTTTTAATTGAAAGATTTAATGGTGGACCAGTAGGATTAGAAGCATTAGCTGCAACAATTTCTGAAGAAACTGTAACTTTAGAAGATGTCAATGAACCATATCTTTTACAAGAAGGATTCATTGTTAGAAGTTCAAGAGGAAGAATTGCAACGGAAAAAGCTTATAACCATTTAAATATTAAACAAGGGGGTATGTTATGAGAGTAGAAGACTATAATTATGATTTACCCCAAGAGTTAATTGCTCAAACACCGTTAAAAGATCGTAGTTCATCTAAATTATTAGTGCTTGATAAACTTACAGGAAAAATCGAAGACAAACATTTTTTTGATATAATTGATTTATTAGATGAAAATGATTGTTTGGTATTTAATGATACGAAAGTTATACCATCAAGAATATATGGTAAAAAAAGTGATACTGGTGCTAATATTGAAGTATTACTTTTAAAAGAATTAGAAGATAACACTTGGGAGGCTTTAACAAGACCTGCTAAAAGAATTCATTTAGGGACTAAAGTTGTATTTGGTGATAACTTATTAGTTGCTGAATGTATTGGTCTTGGTGATGATGGAAAAAGAGTATTTAAAATGGAATATGAAGGGATATTCTTAGAAATATTAGATAAGATAGGTGAAATGCCCCTTCCTCCATATATTCATGAAAAGCTTGTTGAACAAGACAGATATCAAACTGTTTATGCTAAAGATTATGGTAGTGCTGCAGCTCCTACTGCAGGGCTTCATTTCACAAAAGAAATTTTAGAAAAATTAAAGGAAAAAAACATTCAAACAGAATATGTAACATTACATGTGGGACTTGGTACTTTTAGACCTGTAATGGTTGATAATATTGAAGATCACGTAATGCATTCAGAGTTTTATAAAATGAGTAAAGAAACTGCTGAAAGATTAAATATTGCTAAAGAAAATGGGAAGAGAATAATTAGTGTTGGAACAACATCTACAAGAACATTAGAGTCAATTTATAATAAATATGGTAAATTTGTGGAATGTGCAGAAAATACCAATATTTTTATTTATCCTCCATATGAATTTAAAGCAATAGATGCTTTAATTACAAACTTCCATTTACCAAAATCAACATTAATAATGTTAGTATCTAGTTTAGCAACCAAAGAAATAATATTAAATGCATATCATCACGCAATTGAAGAAAAATATCGTTTTTTCTCATTTGGTGATGCAATGTTTATAAAGTAAAGGTGATAATATGAATAATTATGAAAAACTAGCTAATTTAATATTTCCTGATATTACAGAAACTATTGAAGATTTAGAAAAAAGATATCCTGCAAGAGATTTACCTGAAGGTGCTAAAGTAACAAGATTTGCACCTAGCCCTACAGGATTCTTACATACAGGTAGCTTATTTGCTTCAATGATCTCTCGTAAAATGGCAAAAGATTCTAATGGTGTATTCTATACAAGATTAGAAGATACAGACCAAAAAAGAGAAGTTGCTGGTAGTGGAGATAGTTTAATTGATCAATTAAATAAATTTGGTGTAACACCTGATGAAGGTTATCTTGGAACTGATAAAGAAAAAGGTAACTATGGACCATATGTTCAAAGTTTAAGAGCAAACATTTATAAAGTTGTTATTAAATATATGCTTGCAAACAATATGGCATATCCATGTTTTTGTAGCCCTGAAGAACTTTCAGAAATGAGAAAAGTTCAAGAAGCTAAAAAAGAAAACTTTGGTTACTATGCTGAATATGCTAAATGTTCAAAACTTTCAGCTGAAGAAGCAATTGAAAGAATTGAAAAAGGAGAAAACTTTGTAATTCGTTTTAGAAGTCAAGGTGACTATCATAATAAAGTAGCAATTGATGATGCTATTAGAGGTCATATTGAAATGGCTGAAAATGACCAACATTTAGTAATTTATAAAAGTGATGGGTTACCAACATATCACTTTGCACACTTAGTAGATGACCATTTTATGAGAACAACACACGTTACACGTGGTGAAGAATGGATGCCAAGTTTACCAATGCATATTGAATTATTCAATTCAATGAACTGGCAAGCTCCAACATACGCTCACTTACCAGTTATTATGAAACTTGATAATGGTAATCGTCGTAAATTATCTAAACGTAAAGATTTAGAAGCAGCTGTTTCATTCTTCTTAGAACAAGGTTATCCAATTGAAGGGTTTATGGAATATTTGTACACTATTGCGAACTCTAATTATGAAGCATGGCGTATTGAAAATCCTGACTTAGATAAAGATGAATTTAAATTTAGTTTTGATAAAATGAGCTTAGATGGTGCTTTATTTGATCTTGCGAAAGTTCAATTTTTATGTAAAGAAAAACTTGGCAGAATGAATACTGAAACATTCTTTAATGAATCAAGACAATGGGCAAGTGTTTACTCACCAGAATTATTTGAACTTATTGAAGAGAATCCTGGATTCTATAAACAAATAGTAAGTATTGAAAGAGAAAAAGAAAATCCAAGAAAAGACTATGAAAAATATTCAGATATTCTACCATTAATTAAATTCTTCTATAATAATTATTACAATGAATTAGTTAAAGAATTAATTGTTCCTGAAAACTACACACAAGAAAATATTAATGAAGTATTAACTAAATATGTTGAATCATTTGATTTAAGTTTATCTGAAGAGGATTGGTTTAATCATATGAAGGAAGTGGCTGTAGAATGTGGTTATGCTACTAATCGTAAAGATTATAAGAAAAATCCTGAAGCTTATAAAGGTCAAGTAAGTGATGTTGCGGCTATTTTAAGATTAGTTGTTACTTTAAGATTACAATCTCCTAATTTATACTTTGTTATGCAAATATTAGGTAAAGAAGAAGTAACAAGAAGAATTAAGAATTTTATTAAATAGTATGATTATAAGAAGAGCAAAAATTGATGATATTGAAGGTATTGAAAAACTTTTATATCAAGTACATGATGTTCATGTTCAAATAAGACCTGACTTATTTAAAAAAGGATATAAGAAGTATAATACTTCAGAATTAATTAGTATAATTAATAATGATGAAACACCTATTTATGTTGCGGTAGAAGATGAAATATTAGGATATATTTTTTGCGTATATAAACAAACTAAAGGTGAATCATTACAACCAATTAAATCTTTATATATCGATGACTTCTGTGTTTTAGATACTGTTAGAAATAAACATATTGGAACTAAGTTATATGAATATGTTGTAGACATTGCAAAGAATAATGATTGTTATAACATTACTTTAAATGTTTGGGAAGGTAATGATTCTGCACTTAATTTCTATAGAAAATTAGGACTTAAAACACAAAGAACCTTTTTAGAACAAAAACTTAAATAAAACAAATACGATTTATTCGTATTTGTTTTTTATTTAAAACCATAATATTGAAAAAGATTAATAAATATGATATAATAATAAAGAAAGAGGTGGTAATTATGAAATTAGAACCTATTATTAATTCTTTATTAGATACTGACTTATATAAATTTAATATGAACCAAGTAATGTTCCATAAACATACTGATTTAAATGGGGAATATGATTTTAAGTGTCGTAATGAAAATGTTATATTCACCAAAGAAATGTTTAAGGAAATTAATGAACAAATAGATCACTTATGTACATTGAAATTCACAAAAAAAGAATTAGACTACTTAAGAAGTATTCGTTTTATTAAGGATGACTATGTTGAATTCTTAAGATTATGGCATCCATTAAGAGACTATGTTAATACATCATTAAGTGATGAAGGTGAATTATCAATTACTGTTCATGGTCCATTATTTAGTGCAATGCAATTTGAAATTTATTTACTAGAAATTGTTAATGAGGTTTATTTTAGATTTCAATATAATTATGATGAATTAATTGAATCCGCTAAAGCTAAATTAGAAAAGAAGATTGATGACTTTAAAAATGGTAAATATAATTTTAAATTTGCGGAATTTGGTTGTAGAAGAAGATTATCAAGACAGTGGCATGATGTAGTGGTTAAAACGTTTTGTGAAACAGGTTATTGTATTGGAACATCTAATGTTTATCTTGCAATGAAATATAATATTAAACCAATTGGTACTTATGCTCATGAATTTGTTCAAATGTATCAAGGTATTTCAAAGATTCCTCTTGCATATACTAACTATTATGCAATGAAAGACTGGTTTAATGAATATAATGGGGATAATGGTACTGCTCTTACTGATACTTTAACTACTGATTTATTTTTGTTAGATTTTGACTATTTACAAGCATCAACTTATAGTGGATTAAGACATGATTCAGGTGATCCATTTGTATGGGGAGATAAAATATTGGCACACTATAAGAAATTAGGAATCGATCCAAGTAATAAAACATTATTATTTAGTGATAGTTTAGATTTTGATAAAGCTGAACAAATTTATCAATATTTTAAAGGACGTTGTAAAGTTACTTTTGGTATAGGTACTTATTGTTCTAATGATACTTTTGCTGAGGCATTAAATATTGTTATTAAATTACAATATGTTAATGGTAAACCAGTTGCGAAATTATCTGATGTTGAAGGAAAAACAATGTGTAAAGACGAAGTATATTTAGAACACTTAAAAGAAAGTGTTAATTATCGAGTTAAAATAGAAGGTAGATAATATGAAAATACTAGTAGTTGTTGATATGCAAAATGACTTTATTAATGGAAGTCTTGGAACAAAAGAAGCTGAAAGAATAGTTCCTAATGTTATTAAAAAAATAAAAGAGTTTGAAGAAAATAAGGACTTGATAATATATACTAAAGACACTCACTATAAAGATTATTTGACTACCCCAGAAGGTTTAAAACTTCCAGTAGAACATTGTATAAAAGATACAAGTGGTTGGGAAATACCAATTGATGTTATTCGTGATAATAAAATTGTTTTCGAAAAAGAAACTTTTGGTTCTGTAGAATTAATGGATTATTTGAAAACAATTGAATTTGAGGAAATTCATTTTGTCGGATTATGCACAGATATTTGTGTAGTTAGTAATGTATTATTGACAAAGGCAAATTTTCCAAATAAAAAAATTATTGTGGATTCATCATGTTGTGCAGGAGTAAGTGTTGCTTCCCATCAAGAAGCATTGAATACTATGAAGATGTGTCAAATAGATATAATTTAGGAGAAAATTATGGAAAAAGATATAAATATCGTAGAAATTGAATGTCCTGCTAAAAAAACAATTTATAAAGTTTCTTCATCAATTTTTATGTTGATTGGGGCATTAGGATTTGCTTTAATGATTTTAATTAATTTCATTAGTTTTTTAGAACAAGGTATTGGTGGGTTAGTTGATTTTATCTTGGGTAATATTTTTAATGCTTTATATTTGGTTTTCTTATTGTCAATATATTTAAAAGCCAAAGAGAAAAGCCCATTATTTAAAGAAAGCTTTGATTCGTTAAGAATATTAATAAAAGTTATTTATATAATAATGATGATTGCTTTTGGTCTTGCGGTATTTGGTTTATTGATCATGATACCTGCTTGGAATTTTGTAAGTAGTATAGCTATTCAAATGGTTCCTGAATATGAAGAAATATTAAAAATGGTAACAACACCGATATTACTATTTGGTTTAGCGGTTATTACTTTTGAAATTGTGATGGTTGTATTAATATATGGAAATAGTATAAAACTATTAAATGGTACTTATAAAACGATAGAAGAAAATAAGGATCATATAACTCCAAAAATTGAAGTAATATCTATATCATTATTTGTTTATGGTGGAATATATTTTATTTATACTTTATATAATTTGATCACACAAACATTTAAATTAAGTGATGCATCATTATTAATTAATGATATTTCTTTAGCAAATTTAGTTCAATATGCTTTAATGATATATTTTGGAGTATTATTATTAATGTTTAAGAAAGAATTTAAATTACAAAAAAATAAGGGAGATAATAATGAAAAGAATTAGTTGCTATTTGTTTATAGTTGTGTTATTGTTTTTAGTGATTGGTTGTGAAGGTCTTGGAACTACACAAAAATGTGATCACATATGGGGGGAATGGAATATTGTAACTGAGGCTACCTGCGCCAAAAATGGGTTAAAGAAACAAACCTGTACTTTATGTTCAGAGACAAACGAAGAAGTAATTCCTATTACTGATGAACACAAATATGTTGAAGAAAAGATAGAACAAGAATTAACATGTGTAGTAGATGAAGTTGTTGTATACACATGTAGTGAATGTGGTAATAGTAAAAAAGAGATAACAAAAATAGCATCAGGACATAATTATGTAGGTGATGTATGTGATGTGTGTGGTCGTGAAAAAAGTATCATACCAGAATATTCAACTAATCAATTAGAAAGTCTTGAAACTACAATAACTTTTTGGCACTCATTAGATACTAAAGAAGTAGAAATCTTGAATAAAATTGTTCAACAATTTAATGAAAAATATCCTAATATAAAAGTCGAATTAGTGCATAAAGGAAAACCAGAAAATTTAAGAGATTGGATTTTAAAAAGTATTAGAACTAATTCAACACCAACTATAACTCAAACATTTGCGGGGAATGCAATTTTTTATAATAATCAAAATGTATTGAGTGATTTGAGAGAGTATAAAAATCATGAATTATATGGATTAACATCTACACAATTAAATGATTATGTTGATAAAACGTATATTACGACTGAATATGAAGTTCCATTCACTAGAAATATGGAAGTTATGTACTTTAATGCAACATGGTTTGAAGAACATGGCTTATTAGAAAAATATAACCTAGGGAAAATTATAAATGGCAAATTTATAAAAAATGAAAATGCTGGTTTAACTTGGGATGATATTGCTGAAATAGGTGAATATTATCTAACAACTGATGAATACACTTCATTAAGCGATAATGAAAAATTAGATAATTTCTTATTTTCTGCTGATTCATCAAGTAATTTATTTATTCAATTGATTAAACAATGGGGTAGTGAATATTTAACTTTTGATCATTTAGAAGATAACAATGTTGATTTCGATAATGATATCGCAAAAGAAGCAATTGAGTGGTATTTAAATGGTTTTGAGGCTGGTTATCTTGCAACTGCTTCTGCGTGGAATATATCAAATTCTTCATCTAAATTCACATCTGAAAATGTTAAAATAATGGTTGGTTCAAGTAGAGGTTATAGTTATAATGAAGCATCTGATAATTTTGTTTTAGGTATTCTTCCATATCCTCAAAAAGAATCAAGTGAAAGTGTTGATGCGAAAGAATGCGCAATTTTGGAAAGCTCTGGTTTAAGTTTGTTTAAACAAACTGATAAAGATGAAGAACTTGCAGGTTGGTTATTCATGAAGTATTTATCTGTTTGGCATGATGAATTATCATATGAAGAACAGCCAACTGTATTATGGGTAGAAAACACAGGATGTTTGCCAACATTGGAAAGTGTTGAAAAACATGATAAGTTTAAAAAATATTTAGAAGATGATAAAACAGTTTCTAAAGCTATATCAACTTCTTATGAACAAATAAAATACACATATCAAGTACCTAATCATAGTAAAACATTATTATGTAATGAATATGCTGGCGAAATAATTGATATGGTTCTATATCTAACAAGTTCAGTAGATTATGCATTTGAACTAGCCATTTCAAACATAAAATAAGGATTCTACTATTAGTAGAATCTTTTTTCATACTCTACTTTACAAAGAATAAAGAGTATCCTTTAAATTCTTAAGAGTTCCTTGTATTTTTAGATTAAGAAATATAATTAAAGAGTACTAAGGAGGTATTTATGAAACAAAACGATTTTATTATAACAACAGATTCCGGATGTGATATGAATTATGAAATGTGTAAAAAGTATAATGTTATTCCTTTATTTATGAATTATATGGAAAAAGACTTATCATCACTTGTTTTTTTGGTAATAAAGTGATATAATATTGATGATATAAAAAGGAGAAATACGATGGAAAATATTAAATTGAATAAAAAAATACGTACATTATGGTTAGTAAGAAATCTCATTATTTTCTTATTCCCATTAGTATCAGGAATAGTTTTATTATTTACAATTGATAGTGTTTATTTTGTTCCTACTCTTATTGTTGTAAGTATATTGTTAGTGATTATTTTAGGATTATTAATGATTTTTCCTATATTAAGATATAATCGTTATTGGTATGCCTTTAACGATCGTAAGATCATTATTACAAGGGGAGTAATTTTCAAAGAAAGTATTGTTATTCCTGTTTGTCAAATACAAGATTTACATTATGCTCAAGGTCCTTTAATGCAATTATTTAAAGTGGCATCAGTTGAAATATCAACTGCTGGTAGTAATTACACAATTGTTGGTCTAACAGAAGCTGATGCTAAAGAAATGATCACTTATTTAGAAGAATATTTAGAAAAAAGAATTGAGGAATTAAAAAATGAAGCACTTCTCTAAAAAAATAATTCCTTATTTTATTCTTCGAAATGCTTTAATATGCTTGGGATTATTTGCTTTATTTGTAATAGAATTTCAGTTAGATGAAGAAGTTACATTAGATGAAACAGCTGTTTTCACAAAATATGCTTTAATAATTGCGATAGTTGGTTTTATTGTTTTATCAGTATACCGCTATTTATACTATAAAACATCAGGATATAAACTTACTGATACACAAGTGATTTGTACAATTGGAGTTTTATTTAGAAAACAATCATTTGTTGAGTATGAAAGAATTCATGCGATTAATAAAAAACAAGGTTTAATTCAACAAATGTTTAATTTAGCGTCTCTTACTATTGATTCTGGTTCGACAAATACTGCTCATACTGCCGAAATTAAAATTATTGAAGATGTTAATCTTATTGATGAATTAGTTGATAAAATAAAAAAATATCAAAATAAAGAAGTTATAGAAGAAGTAGTACAAGAAGAAAAAACAGTTAATAATATTTATAAATTTGAAAAGAAAAAAAAGTTATCATATTGTTTATTAAACATTATAACAGTTGGATTTTCGATGCTAATAGTCTATACTATTTTATTAATAATTGATGGGGTTTTAAGACTAACTGCTCAAGTATTTGATTTTATTACTTTTGAAGTATTATCTTTCCTATTACTAGCACTAGCGATTACTGTTGTTTTAACTTTTATTGGTAGTCTAATAAGTGTCTTTATTGGTTATTATGATTTTACTTTAAAAAAGACTCCAGATTCAATTAATATTAATTATGGTTTATTCGAAAAACATAGTAATACTTTTAGTTATAAAAGAATCAAATCAGTACGAATTCACCAATCTTTGATTAAAAGAATCTTTGGTTATGCTGAACTTACGGTTGATGTAATTGGTTATGGTGAAGTGTCAAACGATGAAGCTAAAGAGAAAGAATTAAAAGGTGTACTTGTACCTCTTTGTAAATTAAGTGAAGTAAATGATATTATTAAAGAGATTTTACCTAATTATGTTCCAGATGAAAAAGAACATAAGAGTATTAGCTATTTTGCTTTTACGCATATTCCGTTTATCTTTATTAGTATTTTTACGGGTATAACTTTATTATTTACAAATGTTTATTTATTATATTTAAAACTTAATAATTATGCTTTAATTACTAGTGTTGTTATTTGTTTGATTTATATTTTAATAACTTTATTGCTAGTTATAATTCAAGCATTCCATTATCATAATCATGGCTTAACAATAAAAGATCATAAGATTACTTTGTATCGTGGTGGCTTAATTAAAGAAACTGTTGTGATACTTAAAGAAAATCTTATTAGCATTGAAAGAGAAACTACAAAACATCGTGCTAAAAAAGGTATTTATACATATATAATTCATTATAAAAATAATAATGCTAAAAACACTATCAAAGTAAAGAACCTATCAAAAGAATTAGAAAATGAACTAATTGATTTATTAATATTCTAGGAGGACTTATGAAGAAATTAGATGTTATAGTAAGTAATAAGAATACAATCGTATTAAATGAAAATGGATCTACTGGTGATTATATTGATTTAGCTACAATTTCTAATTTAGATTTAACTAATATAGAAAGATTAATTGATGAAGGTAAAGATAGCATTTTTAATAAGAAAATTAATGAATATCAAGAACAAGCAAGAAAACTTCAAATTGAGGCTGAAAAGCGCCTTAAAATGGAGTTGGAGAGCGAACATTTAAAGAAATTAAATGAAAAAGAATTATCTTATCAAGAATTATTAAATAAATTTAATAGTTTAAAAGAAACCCAAGAAAGATTAATTGAACATGAAAAACTATTAATAAGTAAGCAATTTGAAGAACAAATTAATAGTTTAAAAGAACAATTGATTAAAATAGAATTATCTCATCAAGAACAATTACTAAAGAAACAGGAAGAGTATAATGCTATTAATAATATGTATTTACAATTAAAAAATCAAAAGGCCCAATTAAATGTTAAAATGATTGGTGAAAGTTTAGAAATAGCTTGTAATAATGAAGTTATCTCTTATATGCAAAATGGTTTATTTAATTGTACTTGGGAAAAAGACAATAAAGTAATAAAAGAAGAAGGCGATTCTAAAGGATCTAAAGCTGACTTTATTTTTAAAGTTTATGCATCTCGTGAACATCTTCCAGAAGAATTATTAACAAGTGTTTGTTTAGAAATGAAGGATGAAAATCCAGATTCTAAACATAAAAAAACTAATGCGGATTATTATTTACAATTAAATAATAATAGAAATAAGAAAAATGCCAAGTACGCGGTACTAGTATCTAATCTAGAAACTGATAATTCTAGTTATTTGCCAATATATAAAGTAAATGAATATCCTGATATGTATGTAGTAAGACCATCTTATTTAATGACTTTCTTGAATATGATTGTGTCTTTAACTGAAAGATTTAGTGATTTAATTCTTTCTAATAAAAAAGAACAATTAGAACTACAATCACAATTGGAACTTGAAGCAAAGTTTGAAGAACTAAAGAAAAAATACTTAGAAGATCCTTTAAATAGACTACAAGTACGTATTGAAGATATTAAAAAAGAAAATAGTAATGTTATAAAGGCTATTGAAAAGTCAAATAATATTTGTGAACAAATAATTAATACTTATATAGAAGGTATACTAGATAAGTTAGATAAATTTGAAATTAATATTTCCAAAGAATACCGTAAACGAAGTAAATAAAAAAGTATGACTTGAAGTCATACTTTTATTTTTTATTAGTTATTATTTGAATAAGTATTATAAGTAATAGGTTTTAAATATTGTAAAGTTGTTTCATTTAATAATTGACCTAAAGCAAATACAAATGAATCAGCTATAATTTTTTCTTTATGAAGATCGATTGCTGAATAATGGATTTCAAAATAACCATTACCATTAATATAACTTCTTAAGAAAGAACTATTGCAGTTAAATTCGTTGATTAAACGATAGTTTTCTATATTAGCATCTAATTTATCAAATACTAGGAATACATGAATACAACCAGAGTTATAACAAACACATTTTAGCCAAACACTATCATCAAAGTATTTTTCAGCAACGATATCGCCAGTGAATTCTAAACGATCTTTATCACAAGATTTTAATTTGAATGTTAATTGTTTGTATTCTTTTTGAATCAATGTAAAAACTTTATTTAAATTCATAATTATACCTTCCTTTAAAATATAGTATAATTATATCATATTTTTTATAGATAATCAATAAAAAAGTTAAATGTGTTTTGTAGAGATTATTACCTTGTAAAAAAAGATAAAATAATGTATAATAATTATATGGAGGAAATACTATGAAGAAGTTTAAAGATGTAGTTGAGTTCTTATTAAAAGATTTAGGTGTAGAAGATTTAAATATTACTGGAGTAGAATTATTAGAAAAATTAGAATTAACATATGATGACATTTATGATTTTGCTTCAGAATCATTTTATCCGCTAGATAGCTTTACTTTAGAAATTAGTCCTGAAGTTGCTAGAAAATTAAAGACTGAACTTATTATTGATGAGTCAATGTGGTTTAAAAAAGCCAGTGATGAGTACCCTGCTCATGAACAAAATGGACTTAAGGTAATTTTTGAAGATTGTAAAAAAGTAATTTGTAGTTCTGGATTAACATTACAAAGTGAAGATTATTCTTTTGTGGATTTATTTAAACTAATGACTAAGTTATCAAGAGGGGAAAGGGTTGTAATCTCTATTCCTTATATTATAGAAGATTTTTATGAGATTGAAATTGAAGATGGAGAAGTGTCTAGAATGGAAATAGATTTATCCAGAATTTCTCGTAAAGAAGGGACTTTAGCAATTTATCAAACTATTATGTTTGCTAATAAACATTCTATAAAAGAAGTGTTAGATCTAATTGACTAATTTCTTAATAGTCTTTATTTTATAAAAAGGTGAAATATATGAACAAGAAAAAATTTATAACTAGTATGGTATTTAATGGGTTGATTATTATTTTAGGAATAATAGGGTTCATATTAAGTATAATTAAACATGGGTTTGGTTTGATTCAATACTATACACAATTAAGTAACATTTTTTTGTTGGGTGTAACAATTGCTTTATTTGTTTATCAAATATTATATTTAAAAAAAGGATTAGAAATACCTAGAATATTAAAGGTTTTAAAATATTCTGCGACATGTATGGTAAGTATTACTTTAATAGTCGTAATATTTATTCTAATTCCAATGGCCGGTTTTGAATATACAAGTTATATGTTATTTGAAGGAACAACACTTTATTATCATACTCTATGTCCTTTATTAGCAGTACTTAGTTTCTTTATTTTAGATGAAATAGAGTTTGAAAAGAAGGATAAATGGTATGCTTTTTTACCGACAGTAGCTTATGGAATAGTAATAGTATTTTTTAATCTGATTAAAGTAATAAAAGGACCATATGGATTTTTATATATTTATGAAAATCCAATCCCAGTGACAATTATTTGGGGAATAGTAATATTAGGTTTTTCTTATTTACTGTGTATTATTTTTAAATTGATTAAATCTAAAGTTACGAAAATTAAAAGATAGGTGTTAACCTATCTTTTTTCAATAGGAAAAATTCATTTTGTAAAATCAAAAGGTAAAAAATAAAAAAT
>JAFQRV010000005.1 GCA_017409905.1 Bacilli bacterium | reverse complement strand
ATATAGTAAGAGTTTTACCAGAACCTGCACCAGCTATTACAAAAGAATTATTATTATCTAATACTAATTTCATTTGATGATTGTCTAGCTTGCAATTATTAATTATATAATTTTCTTGCATATAAAAACCTTTCCATGGAAAAGTTTCTAATAAAATATTAACATATTAATAATTCAAATTCAAAAAAATATTGTATACTAATAAAGGTGAGAATATGGAAAAATTAAAAAGAGTAGTAGGAGTAGCATTTATAGAGAATGGGAAACTTTTGATTGTGAAATCTAAAAGAAGTAATAAAACAAATTCTTGGACACTTGTAGGTGGTGGAATCGAAACAGGAGAAACAGAAATCACTGCTGCATTAAGAGAAGTTAATGAAGAAATAGGACAAGGTTTTGAAATTTGTGAGGAAGATTTATTACCAATTATGTGTTTTAAAGAATTAGCAGCTAGCGATCCTGATATAATTATAGAAATGAATATGTATCTAGCTACAAAAAGAATTCATGTAAATTTAATTCCAAACGATGAAATTTTAGAATATCACTGGTATTCTATAGGAGAAAAAGAGTATAACTTATCTTCATCAATAAGAGAACATTTTTTGCCATATGCAATCCAAAAAGGAATATTTTTTTCACAAAATTAAAAAAACTTATTGCATATTTAAAATTTGTATAGTATAATCTTAATTGTCTTGGAAAGATTTCAAGACGTGAAGCTAATCGGGCGATTAGCTCAGTTGGTTAGAGCACCTGCCTTACAAGCAGGGGGTCATAGGTTCGAGTCCTATATCGCCCACCATTATTTGCCGACATAGCGTAATTGGTAGCGCAACTGACTTGTAATCAGTAGGTTGGGGGTTCGATTCCCTCTGTCGGCACCATCTTTTATGGAGGGATAGCGAAGTGGTCAAACGCGGCAGACTGTAAATCTGTTCCTTCGGGTTCTGTGGTTCAAATCCACATCCCTCCACCATTTTATAAAATTGCCCCGTAGCCAAGTGGTAAGGCATCAGACTTTGACTCTGACATTCCGTTGGTTCGAACCCAGCCGGGGCAGCCATCTTATTATTTTGTCTCGTTAGCTCAGTAGGTAGAGCATTTGACTTTTAATCAAAGGGTCTGGAGTTCGAATCTCCAACGAGACACCATTTGAATTTTAACCTCACTTATGTGAGGTTTTAATTTTAAAAATTATTTGATAATATAATAAAAAGCCATCATAGATGACTTTAAAATCAACAAAAGAGCTAACTTCTATATTAAACTTTTTATTCTTATATGCGAATTCTCAATACAAATATCTCCCCAATAAATAGCTCCTTCTAGTTTAATTATATATAAAAGTAATAATCAATCAAATGGTATTTTAAAAAATTTACATTAATTTACAAAAATAAATTTAATATAACTTTACAAGCAAATCAGCTATCACCAATTAATCATAAATCTATTATATTTGAGATTATTTTAGTGTCAATAGTTTAGGAAAATGTCTCAAAAATTTTTAAACATTAACGGGAAAATATTCTCGTTTTTTGTTTGTAATTTTATAACTTATTCTATTAATGTCAATAACAAGTTCATTTCATTCATGCTTCGCATTATTGACATTAATATTTATAAGTTATTTCAAGTTATTAACAAACAAGAATATCAAACTCAAGCATATTGATGTTGATAGTGACTTCTTTCTAATTGCTTTTTAAAACTAGATAATTTCCAAGGATGAGACATTGTAGGAATGTATTTTGTTTTTTCTTTGACTTCAACAACTTCATCAAAATCTTTAGAAAATCTTTCATTCCTTGATAATTCTTTTAATTCTAATACTTGTTCATCT
>JAFQRV010000040.1 GCA_017409905.1 Bacilli bacterium | reverse complement strand
ATCTTTAGTAGCTTGACGTTGAGAATCATTAAAGTATGCAGGAACTGTAATAACAGCTTCAGTTACTTTTTCACCTAAATAAGCTTCAGCAGTAGCTTTTAAATTTTGAAGAATCATAGCAGAAATTTCTTGTGGTGTATATTTTTTACCATTAACATCTACTTTATAATCTGTACCCATATGTCTTTTAATAGAGAAAATTGTATTAGGGTTAGTTGCAGCTTGTCTTCTAGCAATTTCCCCAACAGTGATTTCTCCATCTTTAAATGTAACTACAGATGGTGTAGTTCTTAAACCTTCTGGATTAGCGATAACTTTTGCTTCTCCACCTTCCATAACTGATACACATGAATTTGTTGTACCTAAGTCAATACCAATAATTTTACTCATAATTATATACCTCTTTCTTTTATTTACTTATTTTGATACTTTGACCATACTTGGTCTAATAATTCGATCTTTAAACATATAACCTTCTCTTAAAACTTCTACTACAGTATTTGGTTCTACACCTTCTACTTCAACAGTTTCGATAGCTTCATGATATAAAGAATTAAATGGTTTGTTTAAAGCATCAATTTTTTTAACACCATTGTTTTCCATGATTTGTTGAATTTGTGTATTAATCATTGAAAAACCTAATAAATAATTTTTTAGCTTTTCATCTTCTACTTTAACTGATACAGCTTTATCAAAAATATCAATAATATCAACTAACTCTGTAAAAACACTTTGATTAGCATAAATACGATCTTTAATTCTTTCTTCATTAGTTCTTCTTTTGAAATTTTCAAGTTCAGCACGATCTTTTAACATTTCATTTTTAACTACTAATAATTCTTCTTCTAACTCTTTTATTCTTTCTTTATATTTATTATTTTTTTTTCTTGTTTTTTGAACTTCTTCAGTTGGTTGTTCTTCAACAACTTCAGTAGTTTCTTGAACTAACTCTTTTTCTTCTTCACGATAACGATTGTTTTCCATACTCACCTCTTATAGTATTTTATTAATGTTCTTCGATATGTACTCTAGTAAAGGAATGATTTTTGAATATTCCATTCTTGTTGGACCGAAAATGGAAATAGCTCCCTTTTCACCAGATTGTGTAGAATATGGAACAGTTATTACTGTACAATCTTGTAGTGCTCTAATTTCATTTTCACTACCAATTCTAACACTAATACCAGTTTCATCATATTTAACAACTTTTAATATTTCTTTCTTTTCAATTGCATCAAATAAATCTTTAACTTTTTCAATATCTTGGAATTCTGGTTGACGTAAGATATTTGATTGACCCGTAATATGATATTTATCTGTTGCCATTTCTTGAAAAGCTTGGACTATCGCATTTACTAAATCTTCACGGTATAAGATAAAGTCCATTATTTCTTCATCATTTATTTTTGAACGCATTGTTTCTTCAATTTCACTTACCAAACAATTATGTAAGATTTCATCTAAGATATTAACAACCTTTTCAATTTCGGAAAATCTTAAGCCTTCTGGAACAATTATCTTTTTACTTTCTACATGTCCTGCATCAGTTACCATAATAATTAATGCAAAGTTTTCTTGTAAGCCAATAAATTGTAACTTTTTAATTCTTTGGCTTGTTGCACTATTACCAAGTACTAAAGATGCATAATTTGTTAATTGTGAAACTAAACTCATTGATTCATGAATAGCTTGTTCTTTCGATAAATCTTGTCTTTTAAATATTTCATCAATCATTGGGAATGAATAATCAACATCATTTTTTTCATTCATTAATGTTTCTACATAATAGTGATACCCTTTAACTGACGGGACTCTACCACTAGATGTATGAGTTTTTTCTAAAAAACCAAGATCTTCAAGATCAGCCATATCATTTCTTAAAGTTGCGGGAGAAAATGCTAATTCTTCTCTTTTTGATAATGTTCTAGAACCTACTGGTTCATTAGTTTTAACATATTCTTCTACAATTGCTTTAAGGACTAATATTTGTCTTGACGATAACATAAGCACCTCCTGTTAGCACTCTTTTTACTTTACTGCTAACATTATATCACTAATTATTAGCACTGTCAAGTATTTAGTGCTAATTTTCACATTTATTTTATGTAAAGTTCACATTTCTTATACTATTTTATTTACAATAAAATAAAAAAAGAAATTTAGTATAAACTAAATTTCTTATAATATATCACTAACAGTTATTTTTGAGTAGTCCCAAACAACTGGTCGTTTAGAAGAATTCCATAAAGAACTCCAACCACCTGGTTTTGATGTTGCTTCACAATAAATTGTTAAACTATCGCACCAATTAAAGGCAAAGTTTCCAATACTTGTTACACTATTTGGGATAACAATACTTGTTAAACTACTGCATCTAGTAAATGCATGAGTTCCTATACTTGTGACATTATTTGGGATTTCTATACTTGTTAAACTACTGCATTCATAAAATGCATTTTCTCCTATACTTGTAACACTATTTGGAATTTCTATGCTTTCTAAACTACTACATCCATAAAATGCTTTTATAGGTATACTTGTTATGTTTTCTGGTAATACAATATTTGTTAAATTAATGCAGTTCGAAAAACAACCAAAAAACAATTTTCCACCAGTAATAGTAACTTCCTTTAAAGATGATGGAATATAATAACTAGTTCCAATTGTAGTTGAAGAATCACCGCTATAATATTGAGTAATTGATATCGCTCCTTCAAAAGCTTTATTACCAAATATATATCCTAATACAGTTGAATCAGAATCAGTTGTGTTGAAAATAGATCCACCAATAAATGGTAAAGTGATCGATTCTAAATTACCACAACCATAAAATGCTCCTTCGCTTATATCTGTTATACCATTTGGAACAACAATCTTTTTTAAATTATTACAATTTTTAAAAGCTCCACTTAAAATACTTTTAACAGCATAGTTTTCACCATCATATTCAATAGTAGTAGGCAATTCAAAAGTGGAATCATCCCCTAAAAATTTTTTTACAAAAGCTTGTTTTTCTAATAACATGTATTGAACTGTTCCTATTTGAATATTTTTTTGAACAAGTCCCCAATATACTGGTATACATGTAGAATCATAATCATTAAGCAGATTCCAATTATCGTGCCAATCTGAAGGTTTAGTTTCCAATTCGCAAAAAACAACCGTTTTATTACATCCATAAAACACACCCTTACCCATAGTTGTTACACCTTTTGGTATTATTACGCTTTCTAAACTACTACAATTATAGAATGCATTTTCTCCTATACTTGCAACACCGATAACGATACCGAATTTACACCCCCTACGGCAGAGTATTCTCCCGTAGGAATGGCGGTAGGTTTCTTTGATATGCTGTTTTTGAACATATTCAACTTGATATTTACGGAAATCTCAACTCTGTCACGGAAAATAT
>JAFQRV010000039.1 GCA_017409905.1 Bacilli bacterium | reverse complement strand
TGAAAAAGAAAAACGTTTAGTTGCTTACCATGAAGCGGGGCATGCTGTTGTTGGTATAAAATTAGAAGGTGCCAATGAAGTACAAAAAATAACTATTATACCTCGAGGTCAAGCTGGCGGATATAATTTGATGCTGCCGCGTGAAGAAACATTCCTTTCAACTAAGAAAGAATTACTGGAAACTCTGGTGTTATAGTAATGGCCGCAACAAATAGAGCTGATATCTTAGATCCTGCCCTTTTAAGACCAGGTCGTTTTGATAGACAAATTCATATATCTAAACCAGACTTAAAAGCACGTGAACAAATTTTAAAAGTTCATGCTAGAAATAAACACTTATCTTCAAGAATTAATTTCTTAGACATAGCTAAGAGAACTCCTGGATTTAGTGGTGCAGATTTAGAAAACTTACTTAATGAAGCTGCTTTACTTGCGGCTAGAGAAAATGCTAAAGAAATTAAAATTTATCATGTTGATGAAGCAATTGATCGTGTATTAATGGGTCCTGCAAAGAAATCTAAAAAATATACTGAACAAGAAAAAGCTCTTGTTGCATATCATGAAGCAGGTCATGCAGTAATTGGATTAAAATTAAAACATGCTCAAATCGTTCAAAAGGTAACAATTATTCCTCGTGGTGATGCTGGTGGATATAACTTAATGACTCCAAAAGAAGAAACATTCTTAGAAACTGAAGTATCATTAAAAGCAAATATTACTGGATTACTTGCGGGAAGAATTGCGGAACAATTAGTATTTAATCAAATGACAACAGGTGCTCATAATGATTTCCACAAGGCGACTTATATTGCACGTGCTATGGTTACTGAATATGGTATGAGTTCTTTGGGCCCAATCCAATATGAAAGTAATGGTGGTAATGTATTCTTAGGAAGAGATTATATGAATGAACGTAATTTCTCTGATCAAGTTGCATTAGAAATCGATGAAGAAGTTCGTAAGATTATTAATGAATGTTATGCGTTAGGTCAACAAACATTAATCGAAAACAGAAGTTTATTAGATTTGATTGCACAACACTTAGTTGAAATTGAAACACTTACTAAAGAAGATATTCAAGAATTAGTTGAAACAGGAAAACTTGGTTGGTGGGAAAAGAAAAAAGCAAAACTTAATGAACAATTAAATCAAGTTCAAGAAGTTGTCGAAGAAAAACCAACTGAAGAAGAACAAAAATAATGCGTTTAGATAAATATTTAAAAGTCTCAAGATTAATAAAAAGAAGAACACTCGCAAAAGAAGCAAGTGAGGCAGATCGTGTTTTAGTTAATGGAAAGCCTGCTAAACCTTCAAAAGATATTAATGTTGATGATATTATCACAATTGTATTTGGTAAAAGAATAGTCGAAGTAAAAGTAACAAGACTTATTGAATCTACTAAAAAAGAAGATGCATTATTAATGTATGAACTAATAAGTGAAAAAGAAAAGACAGGAGAATAATCCTGTCTTTAAAATTAAGGAGATAATAATGATAATACTAGCATCAAAATCCCCAAGAAGAAAAGAACTTTTGGAAAAATATCATATTAATTTTATTATTGATACAGTAGAAACTAGTGAAGTATTTAATGAAAATTTAAAACTAGAAGAAGCATTACTTGATGTTGCCTTTCAAAAGGTTTTACCTGTTTTTGAAAAACATCAAAATGATTTAATTATTGGTGCTGATACAATAGTAGTATGCGAAAATAAAGTTCTAGGTAAACCCAAAGATTTTAATGAAGCATACAACATGTTAAGATTATTATCCAATAAATCTCACTATGTAATGACTGGAGTAATTATTAAAAGTGAAGAGAAAGATATTCGTTTTGTTGAAAAAACAAAAGTAACTTTTAAAGATTTAACTGATCAAGAAATAATAGAATATATATCTACTGAAAATGTCTATGATAAAGCAGGAAGTTATGCAATTCAAGAAGGAGCATCAAAATTTGTATTAAATGTTGATGGCTCAATGAATAATGTAATTGGGCTACCTGTTGAAAGAGTAGTTGAAGAATTAAAAAAACATGAACTAATTTAGTTCATGTTTTTATTTTGCAGAATTCAAAAGTTCTTTTAATTCTTCTTCATCAAAATCATATTCTTTGCCACAGAAATGACAAACAGTATTTGCTTTATGGTCTTGATCAATAATTTCTTGAATGTCTTTTTTACCTAAACTAATGATACCATTTCCAAATCTTTCTTTAGAACAAGTGCATTGAAAACTAACAGGAAGTTTTTCTACTACTTCATATGTTTCATCACCCAAGATTTTTCCAATATCATCAATACTATAACCACTACTAAATAATTCTGTCATAGTAGGTAAGTTATTTACTTTCTTTTCTAATGCATCAATAACTTCTTCTTTAGTATTTGGTAGTAATTGAATAATGAATCCACCAGCATTAACAGCTTTATTATTTTCATCAACTAAAACGCCAAGTGATACAACAGAAGGAACTTGTTCTGAAACAGCTAAATAATAAGCAAAGTCTTCACCTAATTCACCATTAATAATTGGAATTGTCCCAATAAATGGCTCTTTTAATTTTAAGTCTTTAATTACACTAATATAACCCATAGTACCTACTGTTTGCTTAACGTTTAATTTTTTCATATCAGTATATTCAAAGTGACAATGTGGATTATTTGAATAAGCTCTTACATGACCATGGGCATCGGCTTCTGCCATAATCAACCCAATTGGTCCATCACCATCTACTTTAACAGTAACAGTTTCTTCTAATTTTAACATTCCACCCATCATAGAAGTAAAAGCCATTACTCTTCCAACTGCAGCTAAAGCACTTGGAAAATAATTTAATCTTTCGCCTATTTCATTAAGGGCTTCTTCACATCTAACAACATATATACGTACTTGTTTATCATAGGCTAATGCTTTTAATAAATAATTGTTCATATTCACCTCATAAATTTATATAAATTGGTAAAACTAAAAATAACTAAATAGATTTTATCATTTTCTTCTTAGAAAGTCAAAAACAAAGAAAAAAAAGAATCATAAGAAAACTTATGATTCTAATTAATTACTCTTCATCTACTGGGGCATTTGAAATGTTGTGATAGAAATCTTGAACATCATCGATGTCATCTAACATTTCTTGTAGACGTCTAAATTGTGTAAATTCTTTTTCATCACTTAATTCACAATAGTTTTGAGGAACATATGTAACTAAGTCTTCTAAGAATTCTAAATCTGGTTTAGCTGCAACTAATGCATCTCTAACTGTTTGATAATCTTCACTCTTAGCATAAACAGTTGTAATACCATCTTCTACAGATACATCTTCAGGTTCAACATCAGCCATTAAGATAGCTTCAAATGCTTCTTCGTCTGACATACCTTTAAATGTAAATACAGAATAGTAATTGAACATATGTCTAACACATCCACTAACACCTAATTTACAACCTGTTTTTTGTAAAGCTACTTTAACAGCTGTCATTGTACGGTTTTCATTATCTGTTAAACATTCAATCATTAATAAACTATTGTTAGGACCAAAACCTTCATATCTAACTGGATAGTAAGATTCCATACTTCCACCTTTAGCTTTTTCAATAGCTCTTTTGATAGTATCCGCATTAACTTGTTCACGTTTAGCTTTTTCAATTTCACGTTTTAATGCTAAGTTTGATTCAGGATCAGGAACACCAGATTTGGCAGCCATATATATTGTACGGCTGTACTTATTATTTAATTTTGATTTTGCAGCGGCAGTTTTAGCCATAGATGCTGCACGTACTTCATGCGCTCTTCCCATATACTGATCTCCTTTATTTAATTTCACATTATTATATCATAGTCTAAATAAAAAATAAAATCATTTGTTTACTTTTTTAAATTAATACACCAATTTATGGACAAAAAGGGATTATTAATGTATACTAAAGATAATATAAAAAGAGGAAGTTACTTATGAATATTTATGAAGATTACACTAAATATATTTTAGACAATAAAACATTATTAGATGCACTTCAAGCAAACGTACCAGCTGTATATGTATTGGTTGAAGATGTTATAGTTGTATTAGATTTTATTGTCGGAGAAATTAAAAAAAATTCAAAGGTAGAAGAAGAATTACAAGATTTTTTTGTTGCTGGATATAATTATTTAACATCTATTATCAATGAAATGAAGATAATGTATGTAGATTATTTTAAATCAGATATTGAATTATTTGCAAAATACAGTCAATTAATTGTTTATTTCTTTTATATTGATGATTTAAAAGGTCATTTAGATGCAAGTGATAAACTAACAAAAGAAAACAAAGACTTAATAGATGAAATTCAATTAGAAATTGAAAGAAAATTAGTAAGATGTGAAGAAATTGATTCTTCAAGAATAGATTATTATGAAAATATAATAGAACAATTAGATGCTGACAAGTCTTATCATCCTATTTATACAATCTATGCGATGGTAAGAGAAGAATTACATTTATATTAGGAGGAATAAAAAATGTATAACAATTACAAAGTAGTAAAGAATCAAGTATTAAAAGATATTGATTGTAATGGTATTTTATTAGAACATATTAAAACAGGTGCAAGAGTTTTACTATTAGAAAGTAGTGATGAAAATAAGACTTTCTGTATAGGTTTTAGAACTCCACCAAAAGATAGTACAGGGGTACCGCATATTATTGAACACTCAGTACTTTGTGGATCAAAGAAATATCCAGTGAAAGAACCGTTTGTTGAATTGATGAAGTCATCACTTAATACATTCTTAAATGCAATGACTTTCCCAGATAAAACATTATATCCTGTATCATCATGTAATGATAAAGACTTCGCAAATCTTATGGATGTATACCTAGATGCTGTTTTTTATCCAAGTATTCATAGTAAAAAAGAAATATTCCAACAAGAAGGTTGGCATTATGAATTAGATAGTTTAGAAGGCGAATTAATTTATAATGGTGTAGTTTATAATGAAATGAAGGGGGCTTTTTCTTCTCCAGAAAGTGTATTAGAAAGAGAAACTTTTAATGCATTATTCCCAGACACTACATATGGTGTTGAATCAGGTGGACATCCTGATAATATTCCAGATTTAACATATGAAGATTTTAAAGAATTCCATAAACGTTACTATCATCCATCAAATAGTTATATTATTTTATATGGTAACTGTAATATGGAAGAAAGACTAGAATATTTAGACAAAGAATATTTATCAAAATTTGATAAATTAGTTATTGATTCAACCATTAAAGAACAAACTCCGTTTACAAAAACTAAAGAAATAGTAATGGAATATCCTGTTACTAAAGAACAAGGTACTGAAAATAAAACATATATGTCATATGGTGTTGCATTGCCTAAGGATTTATCAATAGTAGATTCATATGGTATTGAAATTGTTATAAAAGTATTAGTAGGTGCAGCAGGTGCCCCTTTAGAAAGAGCATTACTAGATGCAGGTATTGGTACATATATTACTGGTACTTATGAATCAAGTATTTTACAACCAGTATTAGATTTTACAACTAAAGATACTAAGCCAGAAGAAAAGGATCACTTTGTAGAAGTAATAGAAGAAACTTTAAGAAAACTAGTTAAAGAAGGTTTAAATAAAAAAGCTTTAGAAGCTGCAATTAACAAATATGAATTTAAATTAAGAGAAGCTGATTTTGGTGGAATGAGTAAAGGTTTAATATATGGAATGAACTCATTTACTAAATGGTTATATGATGATGAAGATGTATTTAGTTGGTGTGAATTTGATAAAATATTTGGTTTCTTAAAAGAACAAATTCAAACTAATTATTTTGAAAGTTTAATTGAAAAATATATTTTAAATAATAATCATAAAGCAGTATTAGTAATTAATCCTAATGATAATCTTCAAGAACAAAAAGAAAAAGCTTTAAAAGAAAAACTAGCCAATTACAAAGCAAGTCTTTCAAAAGAAGAACAATTACAAATCATTGAAGATACAAAACACTTAAAAGCATATCAAGCGACAGATGATACAAAAGAAGATCTAGCAACTATTCCTCTTCTTAAAAAAGAAGACTTATCTTGTGATGTAGTTCCTCTTTCAAATAATGAATATGAAGTAAATGGTGTTAAAGTATTACATCATGATTTTAATACAAATGGCATTGGTTACTTAAGATTATTATTTAATTTAAAAAATATTCCTTCAAATTTATTACCATACCTTGGAATCTTTGTTTCTGTTATTGGTTCGTTAGATACTGATAAACACACATATGAAACACTAGATCAAGATATTGATATAAATACAGGTGGTATTAATACATCATTCTATAGTAGAAAAATTAACGTAGAAGATTATTATATTGGAATGAATTTTTCAGCAAGTGCTATATATGATAAATTATCTTATGCGGTAGAGTTAATCGATGAAATTATTCATACAACTAATTATGATATGAATAAACGTATGTTGGAATGCTTACAAGTAGAAATGGCAAAAATGCAAAATAAATGCATTGGTGCTGGTCATGCAATTAGTATGGTTAGAGCATCATCATATAGTGAAGTATTAAGTTATTATGGTGATTTAACAGGTGGTATTAGATATTTAGAAATCGTGTCAAATATTTTAAAAGATTATCAAAATGAATATCCTAAACTAATTAATGCTTTACAAGAATTAAATAAATATATTTTCACTAAAGAAAATTTATTAGTAAGTTTTACAGGAAGTATTGAAGGATATAATCAAGCAAAAGATGCAATTGGTCAATTGATTAACAATTTATTTGAAAATAAAGAACCAAAAGACTTATTTATCTTTGAACCAAAACAATTACAAGAAGGATTCAAAGCCCCAGTTGATGTACAATATGTTGCATTAACTGGTAACTATGCAAGAGCAGGTTTAAAATATACAGGTGCATTAAATGTATTCCAAAATGCGGTATCAACTGATTATTTATGGAAACAAATGCGTGTTCTAGGTGGTGCATATGGCTGTATGTGTGGATTTGGCAAAACTGGAGAATCTTATTTTGTTTCATATAGAGATCCACATTTGACAAGAACTCTTAATGAATATCGTAAAGTACTAAACTATATCGATGAATTTAATGCAACTCCTGAAGAGATGACTAAATATATTATTGGTGCAGTAGGTTCGTATGATACTCCTCTTTCACCAGCTTCAAAAGGTGCAAGAAGTTTAGGAGCATATATAACTAACACAAGTATTGAAGATTACAAAAAAGAAAAAAGGGAAATAATAGATACAACACTTGAAGATATTAAAGCAATAAGACCAATTATCGAAGCAATCTTAAATCAAAATAATATTTGTGTTGTTGGAAACGAAAAGAAAGTTGAAGAAACTGAAGGAATTTTCAAATCAAAAGAAATGCTTCTTAAATAAAAAAATAGAACCTGTTCAATGAAGAATAGGTTCTTTTTTATTGCCTTTTGCAATTTACTTTATTTTTAAAACAATGTATGATATAATAAGAAATGATTTTTATAGAAAGGGAACATATATATGGACCAAGAATTACAATTAACTGAACAAGAACAAGTAAGACGTAATAAAATGGAAGAATTACGCGCAAAAGGAATAGACCCTTTTGGACAAAAATATGAAAGAACAGATACTTCTAAATCTTTAAAAGATAAATATTTACAATATTCTAAAGAAGAATTACATGAAATGAACGTAGTTGCGAAAATTGCGGGAAGAATCATGACTAAACGTTGTAAAGGCAAAGTAGGATTTATGCATATTCAAGATCGCTATGGTCAAATGCAAATCTATTTACGTTTTGATGTTCTAGGAGAAGAAGAATATGCTTTATATAAGACTGCCGATATTGGAGATATTGTTGGTATCGAAGGTGAAGTTATGAGAACTGATACTGGAGAACTTACTATTAAAGCATTACATTATACTCATCTTACAAAAGCGTTAAGACCATTACCAGAAAAATTTCATGGTTTACAAGATAGAGAAGAAGCTAGAAGAAGACGTTATGTTGATTTAATCGTAAACGAAGATTCAAGAAGAATTGCATTTATGCGTCCTAGAATTATTCGTGGTATTCAAAATTATCTAGATAATCAAGGATATATCGAAGTTGAAACACCAGTATTAAGTCCAATTCTAGGTGGTGCAGCCGCAAGACCATTTGTAACTTATCATAATACATTAGATATGGAATTCTATTTAAGAATAGCTACCGAACTTCATTTAAAACGTTTAATAGTTGGTGGTATGGAAGCCGTTTATGAAATTGGTAGATTATTTAGAAATGAAGGTATGGATGCTACACATAATCCAGAATTCACAACAGTTGAAGCATATTTAGCATATGGTAATTTATCAGATATGATGGATTTAATTGAAGGATTATTATTAAAACTTGCAAATGAAGTTGCCCAAAAAGAAACTTTTATGTTTAACGGTCATGAAGTTTCAATTAAAGGGCCTTTCAAAAGAATCCATATGGTAGATGCTATTAAAGAACAAACAGGAATCGACTTCTATCAAATTACTGATGTTGAAGAAGCTTTAAGACTTGCTAAAGAACATAATATTGAAGTTCCTAAACATCAAATGTCTGTAGGACATATTATTAATTTATTCTTTGAAGAATATGTAGAAAAAACATTAATTCAACCAACTATTCTTTATGGACACCCAATTGAAATAAGTCCACTTACTAAAAAGAATCCTAAAGATCCAAGATTTACTGATAGATTTGAGTTATTTATTGCTGGAAAAGAATTCTGTAATGCTTATACAGAGTTAAATGATCCAATTGATCAAAGAGAAAGATTTGTAGAACAATTAAAAGAAAAAGAATTGGGAAATGATGAGGCTAATGAAATGGACAATGATTTCCTTGAAGCATTAGAATATGGTATGCCTCCAACAGGTGGTATTGGTATCGGTATCGATAGACTAGTGATGTTGCTAACTGAAACTGATAATATTCGTGATGTATTATTATTCCCTCATATGAGACATCGTGGTTAATATGAAAAAAATATTTTACTTACTTATAATTGGTTTACTAACTATCACATTATTTGGTTGTAAATCTACAAAAACATTTAAATGTAGTGGTTTTTCAATTGAACTTGATAAGTCTTATAAAGCTGAAAAATTAGAACCTTATGATTTATATGCATCGAATGGAACAGCATTTTTTGCGTCTTTACATGATCCTAAAAGCTCACTAGAAGGAACAGAATATGATTTCGATACTATGACTTTAGAAGAATATAAGACATATTTTTGTGAAAATAATGAAATTCCAAATCAAACACTAATTGAAAAATCAGATTTAGCTTATTTTGATTATGTTAAAAATGGAGAAGGAAATAGATATTGGTTTAGAGTATTCTTATTTAAAAAAAGTGATGCTATATGGGTTTGTCAATTTGGTTGCCTTTATACAGATAGAGAAAACTATGAATACCAATTTAACGATTTTGCAAAAACAATTAATTTCAAATAAAACTACATCTTTTGATGTAGTTTTTTTATTCATATATTTTGATAATATAAAATATATATTATTGAGGTGAGAAAATGAACAATATTACAGGAAACAAACATGAGATTAATTTACTAAATAGATATAAACTATCTATAACTGGAATAAATAAAATAAATAGTCTAAACAATGAAGAATTTATAATAGATACTATTCAAGGGAATTTATTAATAAGGGGAAGTGATTTAACGATGCAACAACTAGATATAGACAAAGGGCAAATATGGATTGAGGGTAAAATAGATACAATTGAATATTTAGATAAAGAAGAAAAGAAAAAAGAAAAAGAAGGATTTTTTAAAAAAATATTTAAATGATAGTATATAGTTTTAAAGAAGAAATAAGAATTATTATTTACATGATCTGTTATGGGATATGTATTGTAGGAATGTATGATTTTTTTGTTTCTAATTGTAAAAGAAAAAAAATAAAGATACTCTATGAAGTTATATACACTTTTTTATCTATAGTATATACTTACCATTTTTCATATAAACTATGTAATGGATATATCCCACAATATTCAATAGTGTTTATTCTTTTAGGGATAATTGTGTATTTTATATTTTTTAAAAAACAATTTAATGTAATAAGAAGCAAACTCATGTGTATTGTTAACAAAATAATAACGATTTTTAGAAAAATTTTAAAACCATTTCGAATTTTTAAGCAAACCATTTTTGAATTTTTTAAAAGAAAAAATAAGAATAATAATCAAAACACTTTACAAAAATAAAAAAGTGTAGTACAATATTAGAGCATTCAATAGATGGAGGGGTAGCGAAGTGGCTAAACGCGGTGGACTGTAAATCCACTCTCTCCGAGTTCGATGGTTCGAATCCGTCCCCCTCCACCATCTTTTTGTTAGGCCATTAGCCAAGCGGTAAGGCAACGGACTTTGACTCCGTCACTCACTTGTTCGAATCAAGTATGGCCTACCATTATGAGAATTAATACTATGTTCGTTAGAACATAGTTTTTTTATTATTATTTTCTTGTTTAAAATATTAGTAAATGATATAATAAATAATAGAAAGAAGGAAAAGATTATGACAATAAATGAGTTTTTAATCACCCTCGAAGAAGAATTAAAATATTTGCCCAAGAAAAAAAGACAGGTAATTATAAATATATATTGTGAAAAGATTAATGTAGAAATTGACTTAGGAACCAGTGAAGACAAAATAGCTGATATGTTCCCGGCCCCTTCTTTAATTGCTAAAGATATTTATGAAAAAGAAGGCATTAACTATTTAGAAAGAAGAAGAAAGAAATTAAAAAGTGATGATATTTTTAGAATGATTATTTGTTCTATAGCAATGCTTTTTACTATTAGTGCAGCTATTGTTTTAACAGGATATATTGGTTATAGTATCTATAAGTTAATATATTTAGTCACTTTAATGCGTAATGCTAAAGATATTATACTTACTATACAATTAGTAGTTTGTTTAATATTCACAATTATTCTGGTATATTTTTATTTAATAGACATATTTATTTTATTATTTAATTTTTTATTAGATATTATCTTAAGACCATTCAATAAGACATTGAACTTTAGAGACTTCTCAATAATTGAAGCCATTGAAGAAAAAATAGCTAAACCCAAAATGTTTAAAAAAGTATTGATTGGATTCTTAATTGCTACAGTATTTTTTGGATTGACAAATTATTGTTTACAATCATATTTTTATCGTTCATACAATCAAGAAAAACCAAATTTATATGAACAAGTATTAGATATGGATGAATATCAACCACTAAGTTCTATAGAATTTGAAATTGATGAGGCAGAAGTTTATGTTAAAAAAGGAGAAGCTTTATCAATTAAAATATTTAGTGAATTTGAACGAAAGATATATATTAGTAATGAAGAAGGAAAAATAATTATTACAAACGACAAAATAAAAACTTTTGATTTATTTAATTTCTTAAAAGAACCAAAACCTGTTTTTGAGATAACTATTCCAAATGATGTGAAACTAAGTTTTACTCAAGATAACGGAATATTACAATTAGAAAATATAGATACTACATATATGTATGCCAAAATGTATCAAGGCAATTTAATTTTAAAAGATACAAACATAAAAGAAAGTATTATTAAAACTTCAAATGCTGGAGTTAATATGCTTAATACTAATATAGATATTTTAGATTTAGACTCTAATAGTGGAACAATAAAATTAGAAAATGCGGTTTCAACAAATGCTACAATTAATAATATATCTACTTCAGTTAATATGTTAAATGTTCAGTTTGATAATTTAAGTGTTACTTCTAGTAAAGGTGATTTAATTGTTGATGGAATAATAAGTAAAGATATCAGTGTGGAAGCCGGTACGGGAGAAATAGAATTCAAGAATGTAAACTGTTCTAATAAAATATCGGCTATAGGCACATCTTCATCAAACATTGCTATTGGAAAAGCAAATGCTGGTTTAATAGAGGCAACAGCTGTAAGTGGAGACATAGTATTCCATGAAGTAAAAGCGAAAAGTGTTTTAAAAACCGGGGCGAATGCTATTGTTAATAAATGCTCTGGAGAATATGATATAACATGTTTTGGAAATTTTTTGACTATTCAAGAATGTCATTTTTCAAATGCTTTGATTAATGCTCAAAAAACAGAAGTATCTATGAAATATATAAGTGCGGATTATCTAGAATATAATGGAAATGATTCCATGTCTACTTTATATTTCGTTTTTGGTAAAAGTTTAAAAATAGAAGATTATGCTGGAAAACTACATTTTGATAATGATAAAGTAATAATCACATCGGACAGTGATTTAAAGTTATTTGATGAATATTATTCAAAAATAGAACAGTTAATCATTTCTCCAAATGCAACATACCGCGTAGAAAATGGTACAAAAATAGGTGAATAATATGAAAAAGATAATATCATATTTAATAATGATTTTCGGAATCATACTTCTAATCTGTTTATATCTTTGTGCAATTTTGTTGAAAGATTCTGATACTCTTGATATAATGATATTTGTTGTAGGTTATTCTGGATTATTAATATTTTTTGGAGGTTATTTATTGTTTATGGCTTTATCAAAAATTGATTTGAGAAAAAAAGATCCTAAAATTTATGAAGCAATAAAAAAAGAACAAATTAGACAGATTGAACATATTGAATTAATTGCATCTGAAAATTATGTATCACAAAATGTTCAAAATGTAGTAGGTTCTATTTTAACAAATAAATATGCGGAAGGATATCCTAAGAAACGCTACTATGGTGGTTGTGAAAATGTAGACACAATAGAACAACTAGCGATAGATAGAGTTTGTAAATTGTTTAATGCAAAATATGCGAATGTTCAACCACATTCTGGTTCTCAAGCCAATATGGCAGTATATCGTGCTTTATTAAAACATGGTGATACAGTGTTGAGCTTATCGTTAAACGATGGTGGTCATTTAACTCACGGACACAGTTTAAGTTTTTCTGGACAAGATTATAAGATTGTCCATTATAGTGTTAATCTAGAAGATGGTTTAATTGATTATGCAGGATTTGAAGAATTGGTAAAAGAAACAAATCCTCAAATGATAATTGCGGGAGCAAGCGCATATCCAAGAGCAATTGATTTTAAGTTTTTTGGTGAAATTGCGAAAAAATATGGAGCTTACTTAATGGTAGATATGGCTCATATCGCGGGTTTAGTTGCAGCGGGATTACATCAAAATCCAGTTGATTATGCAGATGTAGTTACATCGACAACGCATAAAACTTTAAGAGGACCTCGTGGAGGAATTATTCTTACAAATGATGAATCAATTATTAAAAAAATTAATCAAGCAATTTTCCCAGGCATTCAAGGCGGACCATTAATGCATATTATTGCAGGTAAAGCTGTTGCTTTCGGTGAAGCTCTTGAACCAGCTTTTAAAGAATATCAAAGACAAGTAATAAAAAATTGTCAAACATTAGGTGAAGAATTAATCAAAAAAGGTTACAAAGTAATTTCTGGTGGTACCGATAATCATATGATTTTAGTTGATGTTAAATCAACAGTTGGTATTACTGGAAAGCAAGCAGAAAATATATTACATAAAGTAAATATTACTTGTAATAAAAATACTATTCCTGGTGATACTGAAAAACCAGCGTATACAAGTGGCATTCGTCTAGGGACTCCTGCGATTACAACTAGAGGAATGAAAGAAAAGGATATGGTGAAGATCGCAGAATTTATACATAGAGCTTTAACTGCTAATAATGATGAAGAACTAAATTTAATTCAAAAAGAGGTAGTAAAGTTTACAAAAAAATTTAAAGTAAAATTTTAAGAGGAAAAGGACATGAAAGAAAAATTAACTAAAGAAGAAAAAAGAGCTTTAAAAGCAAAAAGAAAAGCAGCTGGTGAAGGACTAATTAATGATTTTAAAAAATTCATTACTCGTGGTAATGTATTAGATCTTGCTGTCGGTGTAATTATTGGGGGCGCATTCAATGCTATCGTTACATCATTCGTTAATATTTTAATGAGTGTTTGTACATGGGGTGTTCCTGGTGGTATTAAAGGTTTAGTTACTGTACTTCCTGCCGCAAATGATGCACAAAAAGGTATGGATTTAGCTAACGGTTTAGGTCAAAAATTTGAAGCTAGTAAATTACAAGAACTTGCAACTAACTTAGCATATGCTACATATGGTCAAGATAAAGTAGAAGCAAATCTTAACTTAATTGAAAGTGCAAAAACAACTATCTTAGGCAAATATAATTTACATGGAACTACATATGTTTATAAACTATCTGCATCAATTGACTGGGGAACATTTATTAATGCAATTATTTCATTCTTTATTGTAGCTATCACATTATTCGTAGTTGTTAAAGTTGCTGGATATTTTGGAAAAAAACGTGCTGCTTTATTAGAAAAAATTAAAGCTGCCGCAAATAAAGAAGAAGAAACAGCACAAGTTGAATAATAAAAAAGGCAATCATTTGATTGCCTTTTTATTTTTCATTTTTAAATGATAAATTATGTTTATCTAAAATTTCATTTAGTTTCTCTTCACTTAGTAATGATCTTTCTAATACAATATCATAAATATTTTTATTACTACTCAATGCTTCATTGGCAATACTAATAGTTTCATTATAGCCTAAATAAGGAATAAGAGTAGTAATTAAACTATTATTGTTTTCAATTAATTTTGCACACTCTTCTTTATTTGCGGTAATACCATCAATAGTTTTTTCTTTAAGAGTTCTTATTGCTCTTCTTAAATAATTTAAAGCATCCAATAATGTCATGAATATTACTGGTTCAAATACATTAATTTCTAGTTGACCTGCTTCTGCTGCTTTTGTAACAGTTACATCACATCCCATTATAAAGAATGCCACTTGATTAACCATTTCAGGAATAGCAGGAATAACTCTGTTTGGCATATTAGTAGAACAAGGATGTACGTTAGGAATATTAATTTCAGGTGTACTTGATAATGAACTACTTGCCATTAATCTAATATCATTACAAGTTTTTGATAAGTTAACTGCTAAGATTTTTAGTGCACTAGATAACTCCATGAATCCATCTAAGTTTCTTGTACAATCATAAAAATTTTTTGGACTCTTAAAAGGTTCGCCTGTAAATTTTGCAATATTTGAAACTACTTTTTTAACATACTTTGGATTATCTTCTAAATTAATAGAAATATTAATTTCATATAAAGATTCAATCGTTTTTTCTAATCTTTTGATATCTCTTGTAAAAACGCAAGCAAAAGCATCAAAGATTTCACCTAGTCTCATAGGAACATCCATTTGTAAATGTGTTCTACTAGGAATTATTACATCATAGAAATCTTTACCTTTTATACTACATGAATTGCTAAGCTTTTTTAATTCTACGATTAATTTTTTTGTTTGTCTAATAAGTGCTATTTTTCCAGCAGTTGGAATAACGTCGTTAGTTGATTGACCAAAGTTAACGTGGTCAATTGGGTGAACTAAATCATAAACACCTTTTTTGCCCCCTAACATTTCATTTGCTCTATTCGCAATTACTTCATTAGCATTCATATTCATACTAGCACCAGCACCACCTTGTATTAAGTCGGTAATAAACTGGCCATGTAAGCGTCCATTAAGAATTTCATCACAACTTAGCATAATAGCTTTCGCTTTTTTTTCATCAATAAAATCGAATGATGCATTTGCTGCCGCAACAGCTTTTTTAACAGTTGCTAAAGCTTTAATCATTTGTCTGGAAATGCCTCGTTTTGTTATTTCAAAATTTTCTTTACCTCTTAATGTTTGGATGCCATAATATGACTCTGCAGTGATTTGTTTTTCACCTAAAGAGTCTTTTTCAACTCTATATTTCATAGGCGCCTCCAATATAAAAATTATGTTACTTTATATATAATAACACAAAAAAATAAAAAATGCAAAATAATGTATATATCAATTTATTAAATAATAAAATTAAAATGGTGAAGTATTGATGAAAATGGAAATAAAAAAATGTGAAAAAGTCGAAGGAAAAATACAAATAAGCGGTAGTAAAAACACTGCGTTACCAGTTATGTGTGCCGCATTATTAACAAGAAAAAAAGTAATTATAGATAATGTGCCAGATATAGATGATATCAAAAATTTAATAGAAATAATTCAAAAAATTGGCTGTAATATAAAAATAAAAAAAGGAAAAGTCATAATAAAAGCTAATAAATTTAATCCTATTATACTAGTTAAAAACGTAGAGTTATTAAGGGGATCTTATTATTTAATGGGAGCTAGTCTGACTAGATATGGAAAATGCATAACATATTTACCTGGAGGATGTAATTTCGATAATAGACCAATTGATTTTCATTTGAATGCTTTTAAACAACTTGGCTATGAAATAACAATTTACGATAAAATAATAAAATTAGAGAAGAAAAACAACAATAAAAAAGTAATTGAGTTGCCAAAAAAATCAGTAGGTGCAACAATAAATACAATTTTAGCAAGTTTAAATTTTGATGAAGTAACAATTAAAAATATCTCATTAGAACCAGAGGTATTAGAAGTAATTAATTTTTTAAAAATACTTGGTGGAAATATAGAATTAAATAATGATACTTTAATAATAAGAAAAAGTATATTTAACAAAAAAGCTTATTTTAAAATTATTGGAGATAGAATTGAAACTGGAAGCTATATGTTATTGGCATCTGCTATTCCTAATAGCAAATTAATAATAAAAGAAGCCCCTATTAAGTATTTAGAAAATGTAATTGATACAATTAAAAAAATAGGTACAAATATATATGTTAATGATGAAGAATTAGTAGTAATAAGCAATAATAAAATAAAACATCTAAATTTAACAATTGAAGAATATCCTTCTTTTCCAACTGATTTACAACAAATATTAACATGCGTATTGTTAAAAGCAAATGACCCTTCAACAATAAAAGATTTAATATATCCAAAACGTATATCACATATTGAAGAACTAAATAAAATTGGAGCAAACATTGTATATGATAATAATACTATAATAATTAACCATGCTAACCTATCTAAAGGAGAGGTAATTGTTAAAGATTTAAGATGTGGTTTCGCCTTAATTGTAGCTGCTTGTATTTGTGATGATTTTTTAGTGATTGAAAATTTCGAAGTATTAAAAAGAGGATATCAAAACATAATGAAAAAACTAACTAATATAGGTGTAAATATAAAAGAATATGATTTGTAAAAAAAAGTAATATATGATACAATAAGAACGAGGTGATAGTTATGATCGATACAATTATTATGATAGTAAATTTATCATTATGGGGATTATTGGCTCTTTCTTTATTATTTGGTTTTTTAAGAGGGTTTAGAAGAAATCTAAGTAGATTAGTTGCTACAGTTATTAGTATAATACTAGCGTTTATTTTGACAGGATTAGTCGCTAAAATTCTAGGAACAATTAATATTGGTGGAATTATCGGTGATGGTTCAAGCAAAACCGCTCTTGATTTTATAATAGAAATGGTTTGTGAAAATATAGGTATAGAAACATTAGCGGCAGATTCAGCTATTAGAGAATTAGTTGCATCGCTAGCAGAAGCTATCTTAAGATTACCTGCATATATAGTTTTATTAATAGTTTGTTTAATAATTGTTAGACCTATATTAGCTTTAATTTTTAGAAAAGTATTTGCTTTTCTAAATTTTAAAGGGATTGTAATGAGACTGGCCGGAATGGGGCTTGCTTTAGTTACTCATGCAATTGTCTTCTTTTTTACAACATCAATTATTTTTGGGGCTAAAGGGACTTTGCAAAAGGTACTAGACATAACTAAACAATTTGAAGAAACTCCTAGTGGAGAAGTTGCAGAAGAGACAAATGAATTAGAAGAAATATTGAATAAAATTGATAATCAATCTTACTTTAAAATAGTAAATGCATTGTCAGGAAAAAATAACAAAGTACAATCTAATTTTCTAGGACACATGATTAGAATTCAAACTAAAAATGGAACATTAAATCTAATAAAAGAAATTGATAATCTTGAACCACTTGTTCCAATCATTGTAAATATAAATGAAGATGACATAATGAATTACTTGTTAGAAAATAGAGTAAGCATTATTAAAGTTTTAGAAAATAGCGAAATATTAAATATTGTTATGCCTGCAGCAATGGAAGTAGTTGAAATAACTATGCCAGAGGTTAATATCGATTTTGAACAATTAAAAGATATTAATTGGAACTCAGAAAAGAAAAATATATTACGCGTTGTAGGTAGTGTTTTAGACCTATTATATGAAGCTGAATTTGATTTTGAAAATCCTAAAGAAATATTAGGTAATACTCAATTATCTTATTATTTAGGAGAAATAGGACAAGCACTTAATGAATCAGAAGTTGTTAAGGGTGTATTATTTGTTTACTTGAATGATCTTATTCAAGAAACCCTAAAATCGTCATTACCTGAAAACTTACAACCTTTATTAACAGTTCTTGACTTGACTAAGATAGATTTAGAAAATGATTTAACAATTGTTGGTAATGTATTAAATAATTTACATGCATTAAAAATTTTAGATGGCGACGAAGTAGATTTTATTGGACAAAGAGCTGTTGTTGTTAATATGATTGAATTAGCTTTTAGTTTGTCTACTATCAAAGGAAATGAAGAAGTAATAATTAAATCTTTAATAGACATGACAGGTATAGAGTCTATGCTTGCAGAGACAGGTATTACAATTAATTATGAAGTTGAAGATTGGGATGCAGAAATTAAATCATTTACAAGTGTTATTGATAATCTATTAAAATTATTAGATGAAAATGGAGTAGAAGATATTTCTAATATTGACTTACAAGAAATATTGATTAATTCATCAAATAATCCAACAACTAATGAATTAGTTGAAGCAATTTGTGAAAGTGAAATGTTAAGCACAAGCTTAATCAAACTTTTAGATAAATTATTTGAAACTGCTGAATTACAAGAATGGGAAAGTTCATATTTTAAGGCCTTAGTTGCTGGTTCATTAGAACCTGAAGAGGGTGAATTAAAACAAGAAATTCTAATTTTATTGGATGTTTTTGCAAAGGCAAAAGACTTATTAGAATCTGATATTAAAGAAATTAATACCACAACTTTAAAAGAAATCTTATATGATATGAATGAATCTAAATTAATTCGAATTGAGGAAATTATTGATTTCTTAAATGATAAAGTTTTAACTGAAGGATCATTTGGTATTGAAAAGAAATTTGAAGATCCAATTATGACTGATTTGGCTTGGGAAGAAGAAATTGATAATATAATTATAGTTTTAGAATGTATATTAGATAATGATTTATTGGATGGTGATGTAGCAGAAACCATTAAAACATGGGAAGATACTGATAAGATTAGCGAGCTATTAAATGCATTTAATAATTCTAAAATATTTAGACAAATCATGCCGGACGTCTTATCTCAAGTTATTCCAGAAGAAGATTATAAGACTGAATGGTTAACAAAACAATGTGGTGTAGAAAACGGTATTAATAGACCGGTTGCTAGTGTTTCTGAATGGGAAGAAGAAATTGTACAACTTTGTATTATTATTACAAATATTCAAGATATTGATCTAGATAATCTAGACTTATCTACAATGAATGATGAAAACTTTGAAACTTTAGAAACAATAATGTATGCTATGAATAGTGCAAAATCCTTTAATATTGACACACTAGTTACTTCAATAAATGAAGTATTAGAAAACAACGATTACCCACAAGTTTTAGGAATTTTTGATAAAAATGGTAGCGGTTCAAATGAAGATGAGTGGGGTGTAGAAATTTCAAGATTAATTGATATTATTAAATTAGTTAATGAAATTGGTGGAGTCCAATCCGATTCATTAAACACTCATGCAAATAAAATTGGTGTATTATTAAATAAGATGAAAACATCTAATTTATTTGGTAACGATGTAAGAGGAGATAGAGATGCTACTACTGATGATGATTGTTTCAACAATATAATTATTAAAACAATTACTACATTGAAACTAATTAAAAATGATGAAAATCCTAATGGATTCATAAATGAAACTAAAGCATTATCTACAGATTGGCGTGCATATGATTGGGAAAATGAAATGCAAGTATTAAATTCATTTGATACTAATGTTTCAGTGCAAACTGATACAACAATAAAAGCATTAGCTTCTTCTAGCATTATTCGTGATTTTTATGACATAGCTAGTATAATAAATGATAAGGTATCAGGAGTCCAAATTTATATTTCTTCAATAAGTCAAACACTAAAATTATCTGATTATGTTAATGGTGGAGAACCTATTAAAAATAGCCAATTGACCTCTAGAAATTGGTCAAAAGAAATTGATGATATGAACACAATTGTAAGTATTTTTAACTCTGGAAATACTACTGCATTCAAGAGTGGAATTGACAACTTATTGGCTACTTCGAGCGGTACTTTAGCTGTTGAAACAGCTCAAAATATTAAACAACAATGGAGTGCTTTATGGGATGCAATTTAATAAAAAATGGGTCTTTTAAAGACCCTTTTTTTATTGATTTTATTGCTTCTTTTTTATATTTTTAAAACATAAAATATGTTGTGAAAATATATTTTTGAATTAATGAAAATTTCCTATTTGAATTAGAATTGATAATAACCCCTAAAAACTCTCCAATATCGCATTTTCCGCTACTTTTTTAAAAAAATATCAAAAAGTGATAAATTTGCTTGCCAATAAGCCTTTTTTTTGGTACAATAAGAGAGTAAACTAATGAAAGAGGTGTATTTATGCCAAACGTTAATGATTTGATGCTAATATTCTCACTCGCCGTACTTGGAATATTAGTATTATCAGCCTTAGTTGGTTTCCTTGCGGGTTTAAAAAGGGAAATTAGATTAACGGTTGTATTTGTAGTCTTACTATTATTAGTATGGCTAGGTCTAGGCAATGTTGCAGGTCTATTAGACACAACACTTCCTAGCATGGCAACAACAACGCTACAAGACATGTTGGGTGTATCTCAAAATGCCGATAGTTTAAGAAAGATTATTACTGAGTTTTTACAAATTAATGTTTCAGGGTTTGCTGACGTATTAGTTGAAGGTACTCATACATACTCATTCTTAATGAGCATTTTAGAGTTTGCATTACGTGCTGTCTTACTAATTGTAGGCACAATCGTTGTGTATGTATTGTTCCTAGTAATTCGTTTATTGTCATTTATCATTGGTGGTTTCATTCGTCTTTGCACAATCAAGAGAAGAAGAAGAAAACTTGATGCAAAAGAAGCTGCTAGAGAAACTGACATTGAAGATGGTGTTGTAGTTGTAAAATCAGATGTTTATGATGGTGAAGTAGTCGTTACAGTAAGTCGTAATCCAAAGAAATTCTATCGTGGAAAGAGACGCGGATGGGCTGCTGGTCTAGGTTTATTAAGAGGAGCTTTAGTAGCTGTTCTATTATGCACTCCTATTACAGGATTACTATCTATCGTAGAAGAAGTCGAACCAGAAACTGTAGATATGGTATTGGATATCATGGGTGGTGACAAAAACGGCAATGTTGCTGCAGATACAGATAATGATTTAATTAACTGGTTATTCGATTTATCAGAAGCTTATAATGATTCTGCAGTAGGAAAAACATTATCAGTTCCTGAATATTTCTTAGGTAAAAGATTAGATGATGTGTTCTTCGATAATTTGTTTAAAATCGAAACACCAACTCAAACAATTTATTTACGTGAAGAAATTATTACTTTAATCAAAATAGCAAACATCTTACCAGAAGCATATGATCCATCTGCATCAATTCCTGTGGATATTTGGGCATTAGATGATCAAAAACAAGATGAACTATTTGATTTATTAAAACAAGTAAAAGTAATCTATGAAATATTCCCTGTTGCTTTTGAAGTAGCTGGTGAATTAGAAATGGTACAAGAAATTCTTGAACCAGCTAATCAATCACTTGAAGGATTAGTAAATATTGATTGGAAGGTAGACTGGCCATTAATTTTGGATGCAGTAAGAGCTGCTTTAGAATTAGGTCCAATTGATGAAATTGATCCACTTGCTTTAAATAGTGAAGTATTACGTGAAGTATTAGGCAATTTAGGTTCTACAGCATTCCTAAGAGAATTAATGCCTGTTGCTATTAACTGTGCTTTATATATGGCAGTTGTTGAAAACTTTGTTGGTCCTTGGACTGGTGGAGAAATTTCAACTGAAAATGTTTCATGGAAAACAGAATTATTAAATTTAGTTGATATTTATGATTTATTTATCGAATTAGATTTAGACTTTAATGAACTTGATATTAACGAACTTTTAGCAAGCGATTCTCAAACAGAAATCATCTCAACAATTTTAACTAAACTTGTTACAAGTAATTTATTCTTAGACATTTTAGTTCCAATTGTGGATGTTGCTAAAGAATATCAATTAGGTCAATTAGAATTTGCTGAATTTGCAGGTCTAATCAAATTAACTAATTTAGAAGGTACTGACTGGGAAGCTGATATGAAGAACTTAGTTGAAATGGCTAAGCTTGTTCAAGAATTAGGCGTTCTAGGCGGTGGAGAAATTGCTTTAGATAATTATGAAGCTTTCCGTAGTTTAGTTAATGGATTCTTTGACTTAATGATTTTAAGTGAGAAAGTTAACGATTCAGGTATCTATCTTGATAAATTTGATGAAACAGGTGCCCCTTATAAAGAACTTGTTCCATTAAAAACTTTATTAGTTGAAGCTGCTTTCCGTCAATTTAAATTATTTGACATTGATGGTGAAGAAGCATTCAAAGAATTTAGTGAATATGACAGAGATAGAATTGATTGGGAACATGAACGTTCTGTATTCTTGGGATTAGTTGATGAATATGAATCATTTGCAAAATTCTTAGAAACTAAAGGTAACACAATCAAAGATTTTGCCGGTGATATCGTTAAATATTTGAACTATGAAGAAACATATGAACACATTATCGATATTTTAGATACAGCAGTTGATTCAAATTTAGCTTTAGCAATTATGCCTTTAGCAGTTCAAAAATTTGCTGTTCCAATCATTGATTCATTTGAAGAAGGTGCTGGATACGATGATATCAAAGAAGATGATAAGATCTCTTCTGATATTACTGAAGGTATTACGTCTAAAACAATTGCAGCAGAAATATTCAATATTGTTTACATGGTAATGGACGCTTATGAATTAGGTGCATTCACTTTGTTAGGTGAAGAATCTGAAATCATATTAGGTGCGACTGCTTACAGACCTGAACAATATGTTACTTCAAATAATGCTGCTGGTGAACAAAAGACAAATCAATTGTATGAAGATTTCTTGGCTTATGGCGAAGTTTTAGGTTACATGCCAGCTGAAGATGAATTAGCATTAGTAGATTTAATCGAACGTTTATTCCACTCTACTATTTTTGAGGGACGTGAAGGTAAAGTAATTCGTATTATCTTAGCTGTATTCATGGATGTTCGTGTTAGCAAAGATGCTATTTACAACATTAACTATCAAGATATAGTTGAAGGTGCTAGAAGTGAAAGAGAAATTTTAGTAGATGCAATTAGAAAATTAGAACCAATGTTAAGAGATCCTGAATTTGTATTATTCAACGAAGATGGTTCATTTAACTTTGATTATATTTTAACTACTGAAAATGTACATAGTCTTTTAGAAGCGTTAATTACTTTATTTGATTCAAAAATCATTGAAGTATTATTACCAGAATTCTATAACCAAATGGCAGTTGAAAAAGGTATAATTCCTGCTGAATGGGCAGAAGTTATTCAAGTTCAATCATTATGGTTACAAGAAACTCAAAATACACACTTCGAAGGTATTACAGGTGCTGAATTATCACAAGATATTAGAACATTATTAAAGATGTTATTAATCGTTGTTGACTTTAATGCACTTAATGTACTTGATGAAGAAAAAGATGTTTTATTTGATGGTGCAAAAGAATTATTCAATGAATTCTTCGACTTATTATTATCTCTAAATATTTTAGAAGATAATGGTAATGAAATTGCCTCATTGTTATTAAAACAATTCTTAGACATTGATGTTCCAGTTGAAGACTTTGAAGAAATGGAAGTAAACTGGGGCCAAGAAACAGCTAAATTACAAACTGTTATCAATGCGGTATTTGATATTTTATCAAATTCACAAATTGATAGTTACAGAGAATTAATGGAAGTTGTTTCAGATCCAGTTAAATACATTGAACAAGTATTAGTTGATGATAATATTAATCAAATCGCTATTATCATGCAAACTATTGCACAATCAAGTGTATTAGAAACATTAGGATTACCATTAGTAAATAAATTAGTAGTTCCTATGCTTCCAGGATTCCCTGAATTAACAGAAGAAGAATATAGCGGAACTAAACTTGCTGAAGATATTTATGCATTAGGTCAAATCTTTAAAGATATTGCTGATGCACAATTAATGGCAACTGTTAGAGCATTCTTAGGTGAATATACAGACTTACTTCCTAAAACTGAAGAAGAAGTAATTATTCCATTAAGACATGACTTATATGCAGACATTATTGAACAATTATTTGGATTAAATATCTTAGGTGTTGACAGCGTTAAACAATTTGCAATTGATACATTAGCTGGTATGGGATTACCTGTTGATTTATCTATCATTGATGTTACAAATTTAGACTTTGCTAATGATGGAAAAATTATCGCTAATGCTTATAGAGAATTTGTAAAAGAATTTAAACAAGATATATTCCCTAACTTATCATTTGCAGATATTTTAGCAATCATTACTGGCAACAAAGACTTTATGGAATTTGTTCCAGCTTTAAACAAAGATAATCTTTACGCTTTAGGTCACTTAGCTTCTAAGATTTTAACAACAACACTTGTTGAAGAATTTGGCTTAGTAGCATTTAATTTTGGTAAAACTGTTCTTCCTGAAAACATGGCATTCTTATTGGATGCAGATTTAACTAAAGAAGAAGTAGTTGAAGACTTAAAAGCTGTAAAAGAAATTTTACAAGCATTAATTGATGTATTTGGAGATTCATTTGATGATATTATTTTAAATATTTCTAATATCATGGAAGATCCAATGTATATCTTTGAATTAAATAGCGGTTTAGAAATTAGTAATTTTGGTGAAACAGCTAGAACTATTTTAACTGCTATTGCTGACTTAAATATGTTTGATGGACGTGGAGACGAAATCATTGCTGGTGCTTTAGGTTTAGCTGGCATTGAAGTTGATCCATCAATCTTAAGTGAAATTTCATACAAAGATGAAATTGAACTTGCAATCACAATTTTAGAAAAAGTTGAAGAATTATTAGGTGCTAATAATATCACTACTCTTTCAAGTATCAAAACAAACATTATAGATAAGCTTGGCGATATTTTAAATTCACCTGAATTAGTAAATACTAATAATGTTTCAACAATTTTAGAAATTGTAGACTTAATCTTAGATTCTAAATTATTATCATCTTTAATTGATCCAGTTTATGGAAAATTGTATGGTGATATTACAAATGGTATGTCTCAAGCGATGAAAGACTTACTTCTTTTAGATGAAGGATATAGTGGTATAGATTTAATTGCTGACTTAGAAACAATTATCGATGCGGTACAAAAAGTAGTTGAATTTGGTATCGTTGATTTACTTGTTCCTCAAGAAGGAGAAGAATTTGAATTTGACTTAACAAAAGTTGATTTATTGTCTTCAGCAATTGAAAGTCTATTGGGAATCAAGTTATTATCACAAGAAGGAAAAATAGCTGAAGTAATTGCTTATGTTGATGAATTATTAACTGATATTAGTTTAAGTTCAATTGATACAACTAAATTAGACTTAGCTCAAGACGGTAAGAATATCGCTAAAGCTATTAATTTAGTGGTAAATGAATTATTCTTAACTGATAAAGATGGTAATGTAGTTATCGATTTAGAAGCATTATTAAATGGTCAAGAATTAGACATCACTAAGATTGATCTAGAAAAGGTATTAACAGTTGTTGCTGATGCATTAGACTTAGTAATTGGAACTTCATTAGTTGCTGCCGGCACATATGTAGTGGTTGAAAACTATGAATCAATTGTTCCAGAAGAATTCAGATTTATTTTTGAAACTGGTATTGATGCAGAAGGCTTATACGAAGACTTAAATACAATTATAGATGTATTGGATTTAGTAGTTGATTCTCATTTATTAAAAGCAATCGCTGGTGAAAACTTCTTATTTGAAGATTTACCATCAACTGTAATTAACATTATTGACAAGTTATTACATATGAACATCTTTACTAGTGATCCTGCTAAAATACTAGAAGGTGTATTCGCATTATTAGAAGTTAAAGTTGCTTATGAAGATTTAGCTAAAGTTGATTATTCAGAAGACTTAGAAGCTATCTATAATGCAATTCGTACAATCGCAAGAATCGTTAGAGATGATATTAAAGTAACTGATTTTGATAGCTTAAAAGAAGCTGTTAAAGATTTAGGTAATATCATCAATAGAGAAGTATTTAGTGATGAAAATGTTCATGATATTTTAGATATGCTTTCATCATTAATTAATCTTCAAATTTTATCAGTTGTTGTTGATCCTATTTATGAAAAATTAGTATATCCATCATTCCAAGGTAGTGATCTTGCTGAATTATTAGATTTATCTGAATATCCATATAGTGATATTGCAGCAGATTTAACAAGTATTCTAAATGCGGTTGATCAATTAGTAGATGGAAATCTTTTAGGCTTATTATTTGAAAATGATGATATCGATTGGAATAACACAGCTCCTGTAGTTAATTTAATCGAAACTATATTTGGATTAAAAGGCTTAGAAGTTAAGTTAGATGAAATTCTTGATTATGTTTCTGCTAATGTATTTGATATATCTGTAATTGATCCTTCAGAAATTGATCTTGCAGCCGATGGTAAATTAATTGCTGAAGCAGCAGCTATTATTATGACAGAAATCTTTGGCAAAGGAATCATTGAATTTGAAACATTCATGGATGTTAAAGATTTATCAATCAAGATTAGTAATTTCTTAAATAGAGATACATTATTATCAGTATTAGATGCTGTTGAAAATGTATTTAAGACATCACTTGTAAGAGCAGGATTATTCTTCGTTATAGAAAAACATGCAGACTTTGTTCCAGAACAATTTGCATTCATCTTCGAAACAGGAATAACAGATGAATTATTAC
>JAFQRV010000004.1 GCA_017409905.1 Bacilli bacterium | reverse complement strand
GTTACCTGTTTCATCTTTCAATATATATTCGTTTTTAATTATCGATTCAACCATATTCTTTGCGTCCTCATCAGCATTGGCTGCATTGATAATGATATTAGCTCCTTTAATTTCATTTTGGATCACTTGTTTGTATTCATCATAAGTTATATCCAAATTGAGTTTTCTTTTACCTGCTGTGTTGAAGATGTGTACCAATGTATTTCTAAATGGATTAGTCTCTGTTCTGATTCTACCTGCTATCTGGTATATGTCTGTAGATATATCCAGAAGCGTGTTTTTATTGCGTGAATTGCTGACCACAAAGCATAATCCTGTATCGCTGAAATAGTCTGCACCTTCAAAAGATTTACTAGTGATAAATGTAAACCTCTTATTTTCGCCTGTACTATTGGAAATGGTATAGCCAGATAACTTTGCTTGGTTTTCTTTATTATTTGCACAAACAATTTTCACCTCATTATTACTAAGATTGCAATGTTTGAGAATGGCTGCGATGTCCGTAACTGAATTGATAAAGAAGAACGCTTCATAAGACCTTTTACCATTTATTTCCAAATATCCATTTGTTTTGTATTCATTGATAAAGTTTGCGGCTTTGACATAAGGGTTATTAGTCTGCTCTAGCTTCACAATCAAAGTATCTGTGTTCTCCCAGACTGCATCAATCTGTTCTACTCCGTCCAGAACACAAGGTGCAAAGTCAGGTGATATAGGGGTAGCCGATAAGAAGCAGAAAGACTTGAATTTTCGGAAGTTCTCCAGAACACCTATAATAGCAGGACTACGGTACGAACAGGCTTTTAATAGCTAATGATATTCGTCAATCAAAATCTGGTATTGTTGAGGCTCTATGAACCTTATAAGCTGTCTTACTTTATCGTAGGTGCAAAGAATCTTTTTAGTGCCTGGCGATGAAACATATTCTTTCAAAGCTTTCTGAACTCCGTAAGTAAATTCGCCAAATAAGCCAAAGACTGATTGCGTCTTTATTCCGTCTGGAGAGTAAATAATGGCTTCTCCTGCTTCGGTCAATCCTGTTTTGTTAGTAATTAGTTCCGTAGTAGGTACGGCAATAATGTAATCTCTTTCGTTGAATAGTACGATTGTTGTACCACCGCATCCTGTTACCACTTTATTAAAGATGCAATTCTGTGGTAGGTCTTCCATTTGAAGAAAACCGTTGTTACTTTCAATTTTTAATTCACTCATAATTCTTAATGCGTTAAATTGTTAAATAAATAATTGATTATCTGCGTATTCTTGGTGTTACCAAAAATCTTTTGGACTATGTATAAAGGAATAAATTGCAAAATTTGATTACACAATAAAATCTTGAAATTTTGCCCGACTTTTAGTAGTCTGGCTGTCTGAATCATCAGACAAGCTATTATATATCGAAAAAATCTTGATTTCAACTTTTCGACACACATTTTTACGACATTCACTTTATCGACAAATTCTGGTCGGATTTTCTGGTCGGCTGTCGGCAAATGGCAAGAAAAACGACATGGTTATTCGATTTCATCATTTACTCAAATTTCTGCGATTTTCATTTTGGATTGTTCTGGATTACCTATATATATTGTATAGAACTAAAATGAAAAATATATGGAAAATGAATTGAAAAAGAAGCTCGTACCAAGAGCAAAGAATGATTAGAAGTCTGTACAGACAATTTTACCAGATCTAATAGGGTTACGCCCAAAAAAGAAACCATAAGTTTCACTCATATTTTTTAATGTTATAGAACTTAAAAGCCTGTCTGCAATTATTTTGCGGATGGGCTTTTCTTTTTGTACATTATTTATCAACAAGCAACAGTAAATCACTATCTTTGTACTATAAATTATAGAATTATGAATATAAAGAATCTATTATCAGTAACTATAAGCAATGTTCCAACTTTTGTTTTGGCACAGGCTTCATATATGCATGAAGCACAAGAAGATTCAGGAAATCCAATTACAGGATTACTGGGCCTTTTAATTTTAGGCAGTATAGTATATGTCATTTCAAATTTCAAGAACTTTTTCAGTAAGTCTTCTACCCCAATAAAAAACAATGATGTGATTGTACAACCGACTAAAGAAATTTCAGTCGAAAATATATGTTCTGATAATGTTAAAGTAAAAGCTAATAACCCCAACCATGAATTTAATAATCTTTGTATTGATATATATGGAAAGTTTGCTGAAATAGTAGGAGATTATATAATTATAAAGGAAGATGGAAATTATTGTGTAATAAACAATAAAGACAAACGATATAATCCTATATATAGTTATATCAAAAAATCTTTTTTAAAGCGTACTTACCTTTCTTATGAAACAATTAACATTGAGCTTCTTAATATTTATATAGATGGTTGTCTAAAAGAAGGAAAACTGTCATATGCAAAACCGATGAAAGAAAGGGGGCATATAGAGGAAGATTTCTATGGAGGTAGAATTATTGCATTGAGAATGTATTATGATGAAGATTTTAAATGGTTTAGAGGACATTATATTTCAAGTTGTCATTCTCCTATTGAGTCACTTTTTGATTATATAAATGCAATAGGATTTGACCTTGCCATTTATTTGCATAAAAAGATAATCACACCTATGGACTTAATGGTTTATAAAGAAATTAAAGACATGCAATCTTTAGGTATGACGGTTTATGATTACAAAAACTATTGCAATTTATATAAAGGGAAAATTGTACAAAAGGGAAACAAATACTATGATGCTCAAGGAAATTTTATAGGAAATTCCTTTTCAGAAGCAAGTAATTATTGGAATATTAAATTTATGTCATTTGAAAAAGCAAAGAAGGAAATAGACAATATTTCATGGCATTTATAAGACTACAACTCCTATGAAAAACAAATGTAATTTCTATAAAATAGCATGTGGCTTTTTGGCTCTTATAGCACTTATATCTATTGGGGTGTTTGTGTTATATTGGAAAGATTCTCATATTTCATTCATTATGTCAGATTGGGGAAGTTTTGCAGATTACATAAGTGGCATTCCATTATCTATTATTACTATTTTATTTGTAATTGCTACATATAAAGAACAGAAAGATTCTAATAAGATAATCCAATTTGAATCTTCTTTTTTTTATTTATGTTCTTCCGTAAAAATAGGGGACTCTAAAACTAGTTATAAAAAAATTCATTATCATTTTGATAACATTAGTGATAAGTTAGAAATTAACAAGAATGAGTGTATTCTACTTCTTTCCAATTATTGGATGTTGCATAAAGATAAGTTGGATTATAGGACTTTATCAACTTCTTTACTTTATTTAATTAAAACCAACTTAATAGAAGAAAAAGAAAAACGACATTATCTTAATATCTTATATTCTAATATATCTGGTGAAGATTACATCTGTTTTCTAGCTTATTTATGTCATCGTTTCTATATTGAGAAAAGGACAGAATTCTTGTGTCATAATTTATCGTTTCATTTTAATAATTTAGATGAATTTCAAAAACAAATAGTAAATATTCTATCCTCTTCAGAAAATGAAGTTCAATTATTAAATATTTCAGTTAAAGAGGATTATGGTTTTTATTTAAAAGAACAGGAAACAGAGAATTATAAACAAACATTAAATCGTTTGTTGTCTGAAATAAAAAAATAATATATTTACCCGTTGGCGGAATTGGAACCTTAGTCTTTTGAGAATAAAAAAGTTGTGCATATGATTGATTTTTAGTATATTAGTAGTGACCAAACTATTAATATCCAATCATGTTATGCACAACTTATATGCAAGGTTCGTCAAAAT
>JAFQRV010000038.1 GCA_017409905.1 Bacilli bacterium | reverse complement strand
TTATTGTTTAATAATTTTCTTAATGCTAATATCTTATTATTTCATAGCTTCCTCAACCGCTACTGCTACAGCAACTGTTGCACCTACCATTGGGTTATTTCCCATTCCTATTAATCCCATCATTTCAACGTGTGCTGGTACTGATGAAGATCCTGCAAATTGTGCATCTGAGTGCATTCTTCCCATTGTATCTGTCATACCATATGAAGCAGGTCCTGCTGCCATATTATCTGGGTGTAATGTACGACCAGTTCCACCACCTGATGCAACTGAGAAGTATTTTTTACCTAATTCATTACATTCTTTCTTGTAAGTACCAGCAACTGGATGTTGGAAACGAGTTGGGTTAGTTGAGTTACCTGTAATAGATACGTCAACACCTTCTAAATGCATAATTGCAACGCCTTCACGTACATCATCAGCACCATAGCAACGTACTTTTCCACGATCACCTGTTGAATATTGAGTTTCATTAACGATTTCTACTTGACCAGTAGCATAGTTAAATACTGTTTCAACATGAGTAAATCCATTAATACGAGAAATAATTCTTGCAGCATCTTTACCTAAACCATTTAAGATAACTCTTAAAGGTTCTTTACGAACTTTATTAGCTGTTTTAGCAATACCGATTGCACCTTCAGCAGCAGCAAATGATTCATGACCAGCTAAGAAAGCAAAACATTTAGTTTCTTCAGTTAATAACATAGCACCTAAATTACCATGTCCTAAACCTACTTTTCTGTCATCCGCAACACTACCAGGAATACAGAATGATTGTAAACCAACACCGATTAATTTAGCAGCATCTGCAGCAACTTTAGCATTTGCTTTTAATGCTAATGCAGCACCAACAACATAAGCCCAGCATGCGTTTTCAAAACAAATTGGTTGAATACCTTTAACTAAGTTATAGATATCTAAGCCATAAGATTCACAAATTTCTTTAGCTTCTTCAATAGAGGCAATTCCATGTTCATTTAAAGTTTTGTTAATTTGAGCGATACGACGTTCATAGTTTTCAAATAAAGCCATAATTTACCTCCTATTCATGACGTGGATCAATATATTTAACGCCTTCATCGAAACGTCCATATTGTCCTTTTGATTTTTCTAATGCTTCTTCAGCTGATAAACCTTTCTTTAAGAAATCAGTAAACTTACCTAAACTTAAATATTGGTAACCAATAATTTCGTTATTAGCATCTAAAGCCATTTTTGTAATATAACCTTCAGTTAATTCTAAGTAACGAGGGCCTTTTTCTAAAGTTGCATAGCTAGTACCAACTTGGCTTCTTAATCCTTTACCTAAGTCTTCTAAACCAGCACCGATAGTTAAACCACCTTCAGAGAAAGCTGATTGAGTACGACCATAAACGATTTGTAAGAATAATTCTCTCATAGCAGTATTGATAGCATCACATACTAAGTCAGTATTTAAAGCTTCTAATAAAGTTTTACCAACGATTGCTTCTGATGCCATTGCAGCAGAGTGAGTCATACCAGAACATCCAATAGTTTCTACTAAAGCTTCTTGAATAATTCCTTCTTTAACATTTAATGTTAATTTACATGCACCTTGTTGAGGAGCACACCATCCGATACCATGAGTTAAACCATTAATGTCTTTAATTTCTTTTGAATAAACCCATTTACCTTCAGAAGGAATAGGCGCACATCCATGGTTAGCACCACAAGTAACTTTACACATGTTTTTTACTTCATTTGTGTATTCCATATTATTTCTCCTTTTTTATAAAAATTTAAACCTTTTTTATTTTAACACAGAATTACAAAAAATGCAATTATTTAATATAAAAATAAAACAACCAACAAAGTTGGCTGTTTACTTATTATTCTATACTCCAATTCACAAATAATGTTTGAGATGAACTATCATTCGAGTTATCTGTTACAACGACATATACCCAGTAATTACCGGTATATTCTGCCGTATAATTAATCATATCTACAGTACCAGTACTTCCCCAAGTACACTGTACTTCTGCCCCTGCCGGCCTACAAAGCGATAATTCGTAATCATTTACTTTGGTTGAACTTACACTACCACTAGAATTTGCTAACCAGCAAAGAGACATTCTAATTTCATCTCCTACTTCCATATAAATTCTTGTAGTATAAATTACATCTCCTTCAGAATCCGTACTACTTGTTGGAACACTAAAATAATTATTAATATTATCTTTTGCATTTCCAAAATCAAGAACACCAGCTCCACCTTCATCATCTAAATAACTATCTTCTAAATAATCCCAATCAGGATTCATATAAGAACTTGATGTTAAAAGTGCTGTGACTCTTGCTGGATATAATTTTAATGTTGGATCTTGTTCCATCAACATTGCGACAGCACCAGATGTAAATGCAGCGGATAAACTTGTTCCATCCATATCAATTGCAACATTAGGAACATCAATAAATCCTCCAATATTAGATAATGTTGGTTTATCTACACCATTAATTGTTTGATAACAAGAAAATGCATCAACTCTATCCCATTCATCACTATTTCCTAAAGTAACTGCATTATATGCAAGACCTGGATTCGCAACATAATATCCTTCATCAGGAATATAATTTCCAGCAGATACACAACATGTCACACCATATGTTTTCACAAAGTGATCAACTGTTGCAGATATTGTAGTATATCCATTTTTACCACTTTCACCAAAACTCATATTAACTATATCGACATCTCGATCAAGCATCCAGTCAAGTTCACCTGATATATTTTGAAACTCTTCTACACTTAGTATGGAAGCATTAGGCGCTGTTAGAATAATTATTGATGCCATTGCAGTAGCGTGTTGTTCAACTGTTTCAATAAAAGCTAAATGATTTCTCACAGTTACATTTTTGTTTTCGAAATTCGGATTATCAACATCAACTATTCCACCATCAAGTACGCCTACAACAACACCATTGCCAGTTAATGTACCATTATAAATTTCATTATAGGCATTCATTGTTTCGAAAGCATCAACCATAGTGGATTGTAGTTGATATTCTCTTTTAGGTTTAACTTCAATAGTTTTAACATCTTTAATATCAGCTATTTTATTAAGAAGTGAATAATTACTATTTACTAATTGTTTAGAATCAATCTCGAAAGAAACAATTGGGAAATATTTAGAAATATAAAGATTTTCAAAATTATTTAAGGGAAATTGGTTAAAAACATTTTTATTCAAAGTTGTAAAATATTTCGCCGCTAATTGTTTTCTTTCGTTTTTGATCCTTTTAACCTCTTCTGAGGTTAAATTATGATTGTCCCCTACATCATAATTAAAGTTTGAGTTACTCACGACCTCAACTACTACTTTTTCAGATTCTTTAATTATATCTTGACTGATTTCAAAAGTAGTAGCATATCTTTTTAAATCAGAGTAACTCGCAAATGAAATTTTATCCGATAATTTAACCATTTGTAAACTACCAGATGATAAACAAATTGTGAAAATGAAGTATAAAAATAAAAAACAAATTCTTTTCATATTTTGCCCTCCATATAGATATACGAATAAAAATAAAAAAAGTGCCAAAATTTGTAAAAAATTTGGCACTTAGTTAATCTTTATTTAAAATTTGTAATTTTCAACAATTTTTAACTTAAATATATTATCTATATAATAATCTAAAGATATATTATATTCATCACTCATATCTAACACTACTTCAAAAACTTGAGTTTTCTTATCTTTTTTAAATTCTTCTTTAAAACCATTAATATCTAAAATTATTTTTTCATTTAACATATTTGATGAAATACCAATAAGAAAAGAAACCATATTGCCATTTTCATATGTATAAATATAGACTAATTCTTTATTATTTGTTTGAGATTTATATACTTGTTTTATTATTGAATTATCTGCTTTAATAGAACTACATTCAACAATTTTCTTATACAAAGGATCATTGTTATCATGAATAAATCGATTTCTAACCACTACATAAGTAATACTAATAGATAGAATCATAGTTATTAATATAGTTGATAAGTAACAGATTAATCTTTTATTAAAAATTGTTTTTTTAGGTTTAACTTCTTTTATTAAAGATTCATTCTCATAATTATATTTTTCATTAAAAGAATTAATAAAGTCTTTTTTAAATTTTTGTTTCATTACTCTTCCACTCCTTATAAGCTTTATTAGTTGCTCTTTTGTAAGCTTTCTTTGATACATCTATAGTTATGTTCAAAGCTTTACAGATTTCTGCATGTGGTAACTTGTAAATATTCTTTAATACTAGTATATCCTTTTCTAAAACAGTTAATTCCTTAGTATATTCGTCAAATTCATAATCAAAGTGATCTTCAGGACTTGTTAAGTTTTCAATATACTCATTATCATAAATAATATCATCCGTTTTCTTTAAATAATCTATTATATGATTTCTAGTAATTACTGATATCCAAGTAGTTAATGATGATAGTTCACTTCTATAGTATTTAATATTCTCTACAATCTTAAGAAATATATCTTGTACTATATCATCAATATCATAATTTTTCTTACAAGCATTAGATACATGATAACATATTAAATTCTTATATCTATAATATAATTGATTAAATGCTTCTTCATCTTTCGATAAAATACGTTTTACTAATAGTTTATCTTTTAACCTCATTTCTTTTTTCCACCTCTACATATATTTTATTTTTTTAAATCTTCAACACTTCTGAATTCCCAACGAATGTCATCTTTAGTTGTACCTTCAATTATTAAGTAAGTTCCATTAGTTCCATCTCTAGGCCTAGATACAGAACCTGGATTGAAAAAATGACAACCATCATAGTATTCATAACTATGAATATGAGTATGTCCATATAATAAGATTTCTGGTTTACATTTTACTTGCCTAATAAGTCTTTTTAAGTTTTCAATTCCCATTTCGCCATGAATTACATAAATATATCCAATTGGAGAATCTAATTCAATATGCCTATTAAATTTATTAAATAGATCACAGTTTCCTTTAACAGTCGCGAAAGGAAACATATCAGAATATTCTGCCAAACTATCTCCACAATGAAAAAACATGTGTGTATCTGGTTCTTCTTTTTCTAAAATCTTTTTTAAAATATTCTGATCACCATGTGAATCACTTACGACCAACATCTTCATATCCCTACCCCTTTCTATATTAAAATTCTTTTAACAATTTTGTATCTTGATACGTTCCCATTGTCGCATCAATTTTTAATTTATGAATTATCTCAATATCATCTGTATCAATCATTACATTTGAATGTAATTGCGCCCTTGCAAGTTTAGGCAATTGGCTTAAAGCAGCTTTAGCCATTTCATTTGTAGTAGCTGTAATTGCTAAAGCAATCAGTACGTCATTTAAATGTAATCTTTGAGTACGCTTCTTTAATTGTTCCTTTTTTAAGTTTTGAATAGGCTCAATTAATGAATAAGATAATAAAGGCATTTCCTTTGGTAATTTTGCTAAATATTTTAAAGCATTAATTACAGCTGCGGCAGATGCAGTAAACAACTCAGTCTTTTTCCCATAAACGATATGTTTCCCTACCTCTATCGCTACAACAGGGCAATTTACTTTTTGCGTATAGTCTAATGCAGCCCTTACAACTCTTCTATCATCTGTTGTAATACTTAATTCATTCATTATTCTTTCTATTTTTTCTACAGCATCTATTGTAAATTTACCCATTTTATTTAAACGACAAGCATCTAAATATCTTCTTATGATTTCTTGTTTGCTTGATTTAATAGCCTCTTCTTCATCAGAAATTGCAAAACCCACCATATTAACTCCCATATCCGTAGGTGATAAATAAGGACTACTACCATAAATTTTTTCAAACATTTTATTTAATACTGGGAATACTTCTAAATCTCTATTATAGTTTACAGTTGATTTCCCATAAGCATCTAAATGAAAATAGTCAATCATGTTTACATCTTTTAAATCTGCTGTAGCAGCTTCATATGCTAAATTAACAGGATGTTTTAAAGATAGATTCCAAATTGGGAATGTTTCATATTTAGCATAACCAGATCTTATACCCTTTAAGTTATCATGATATAGTTGTGATAAGCATGTAGCCATCTTCCCACTACCTGGACCTGGGCCTGTTACAATTACAATCGGGTGAGTAGTTTCAATATATTCATTTTTACCAAAACCTTCTTCACTTAAGATAAAGTCGGTTTGATGAGGATATCCGCTAATTGGATAATGTAAGTATACATTTAAACTTAAATTTTTAAGTTTTTGGTAAAAAATCTTAGCAAGTGGTTGTTGATTGTACATAGTAATTACTATACCACCAACAACTAACCCATAATTTTCAAATTTATCAACAAGGTTTAATACTTCATCTTCATAAGCTAAACCATTATCATTTCTCATTTTACCAGTCTGAATATCTTCTGCGCTAATAGAAATGATAACTTCTATTTGCTTTTTTAGGGTTGTTAAAACTTTGAGCTTTGAATCTATTTCAAAACCCGGTAATACCCTAGAAGCATGATAGTCATCAAATAATTTGCCTCCAAACTCTATATAAAGTTTATTATCAAATTGATTAACACGATCTAAAATTTTATCTTTCTGAAGTCTTATATACTTTTTATTATCAAATGCTTTTTTCATACCTCACCTCAAACTACTTATAAATTATACATTTATTAAACTTTTTTTTCAACAAAATTGTAAAAAATAAACTAATTTTATCAAAAATGATAAATAAAAAAACCTAAATACTAACGAATTAATTCGTTTATATTTAGGTTAAATTTATTATTCACTTCTTAAAGCTACAACTGGATCCTTCTTAGCCGCAATCATACTAGGTACAATACCTGCAATTAAAGTAAGAATTGTACTAATTATTACTAAAGAAATTCCTCCTGCTACAGGAAGTTGTCCCATATTAGGAACTGAAGTAAAATGTTCTATGATAATATTAATTGGAATTAGTAATAATAATGATATACCAACACCCATTATGCCAGATGTGAAACCAATAATTAGAGTTTCTGCATTAAATACTCTAGAAATATCAGTTTTGCTTGCACCTATACTTCTTAAAATACCAATTTCTTTTGTTCTTTCAAGAACTGAAATGTAAGTTATTACCGCAATCATTATTGATGATACAATTAATGATACTGATACAAAGGCAATCAAGACATAACTAACTGCATCTACTATTTCACTAACAGATGAAATCATTAAACCTACTTCATCGGTAAATGTAATCTTTTTTGATTCAGTAGCTTGATTATTATATTCATTAATAATTTCAATAATTCTTTCTTTATCATTAAAACTCTTTGGATATATTAAGATATTATCAGGAATATCAACATTTGCATAACCTAAACTTCTTAATACACGGTTATAATTTTCAGTCTTAGTATTATTAGCATCTGTTACAAAAGGTTGACCTGTAATAATATTTGTTTCTGTTGATGCTAATTGAGTTTGAATAACATCAGAGTTTTTATTTTTTTCAATTACAAAGTTTTTAAGTTTTGTATTATAACCAATTCCTCCAATATAAGTAGAAACTTCCATTGGACTAGAACCTGTTGGTTTAACTATACCGGTTACTTTTAATGTTGTACTCTTCTTCTCAATAATTGAAGCTAATTTACTATTAGTTGAATTTGAGTTTGCAACTTTTTCAAATAAAATACCATTCTCTGGAGTATCTAGTTTTTCATAGAAATCACTATCAACCAACATTTTTAATTCTTGGCCAATAAAATAATCAAGATTGTAACTTATTGGTAATTCATTTTCAGTAGAAGTTCCTAGTAATTCTGATAAAGTAATTTCGCCCAACATATAAAGAACAATATCCGTAATTTCTCCTTTAGAATTAACAAATAAAACAATTTCATCTTCTTTTGTTGGCCAACTACCTTTTAATAATTCATACTTATTTTCTAATAAGCCAGCATTATCAATTAATTCAATCCATGAAACCATTGAATTTGCTCCTGTTTGACTAGGGAGTGGATAAACAATTGAAGGGTCACCATTACCAGGATATACATAGAAATTACTACGGTATGAAAATTTAATATCTGTAATTAAATTTGGTAACTCTTCATTACTATCTAAATAATGTTTAAAAGATTCTAAGTCATTAACTGTTGTACTTTCATCTTTTTTATTAATAAAATCTTTTAAAATTGAATTAACGTAAATCTTATTTTGATCGCGATCTTCATCAGGCTTTGAAGTTACATCTTTAATGATTTCCATTAAAAATGACATTTCTGTTGTTTCACTTCTAATAGTAAGTGGATATTCTGATAAAGTCTTTTCTTGAATATCATCAATGTAATTTTGGAATCCTGCAGACATTGACAAGATTAATGCAATCCCAATAATACCTATTGAACCAGCAAAAGCAACTAGTATTGTTCTTGCTTTTTTTGTTAACATATTTTTAAAACTTAACTTTAAAGATGTGAAGAATGACATTGAAGGTTTTTTAACTTTTTCAGCATCTTCTTGAACTTCTAATTCTTCAAGAACTGGATTGCTATCACTTAAGATTTCACCATCCATCATACGAACTAGTCTTGTAGAGTATTCTTCTGCAAGTTCTGGATTATGAGTAACCATAATTACTAATTTTTCTTTAGCAATCTCTTTTAACAAGTTCATAATTTGAACACCAGTTGTTGAATCTAGTGCTCCAGTTGGCTCATCAGCTAGTAAAATATCTGGATTATTAATTAAAGCTCTTGCAATTGCAACTCTTTGCATTTGACCACCAGATAATTGATTAGGTCGAACTTTTGCCTTGTCAGATAATCCCACTCTTTCTAAAACCTCTAAAGTTTTTTGTTTTCTTTCTGTTTCACTTACGCCTGAAAGAGTTAATGCTAGCTCAACATTTTCAGCAACTGTTAAATGCATAATTAAATTATATGATTGGAAAACAAAACCTATTGTGTGGTTACGATATGTATCCCAGTTTTTATCTTTGTATTCTTTAGTACTCTTACCATTAATGATAAGATTACCACTATCATATCGGTCCAATCCACCTATAATATTTAATAAAGTAGTTTTACCACAACCAGATGGACCAAGAATTGATACAAATTCATTTCTTCTAAACTTAATGCTTATATTCTTTAACGCAATAGTTGAAGTTTCACCAGTTACATATTCTTTACGTATATTTTTTAACTCTAGCATTGCTTTCCTCCATATTTTTTTATATTATGTATTATATCATATTATTTAAAATTTTAAATCATTTTATGCTGAATATTACGTGAATATTTTAAAAAAATAAGCAATAATGCTTATTTTTCTAATTTATCTGTATTCATAATACCAATATATGGTAAATTACGATATTGTTCATTATAGTCTAAACCAAAACCAATAACAAATTCATTAGGAATTTCAAAGCCAATATACTTTGCATTTAATTCTACTTTATTTAAAACTGGTTTATTTAATAAAGACATAATTTCTAAAGATTCAACACCAAATTCTTTAAATAATTTACATGTTTCATTTAAAGTAAGACCTGTATCAATAATATCTTCTACTAAGATAACATGTCTATTTTTATATTTTTCTGATTTTAAATGTTCAATGGTAACTTTACCGGTTGAATTTGTTCCTGAATAACTATGAACTTTTATACAGTCAATTTCCATTGGAATTTTAATGTGTTCTAAAAGTTTCGCTAAAAATGGAAGAGCACCTTTTAATAAACAAACAAGGATTGGATTTTTATCTTCATAATCATTGTCTATTTCTTTTGCAAGTTCTTGACATCTAGTATTAATTTCTTCATTAGTTATTAGGATTTTTAAAACATCTTCTTCAATGAAATGCATAATAAAACCTTCTATTTAGTTCCAAATAAACGATCGCCACAATCTCCAAGACCTGGAATAATGTATCCATGTTCATTTAAAACTGCATCTTTTGCTGCTAAATAAATATCAACATCTGGATGAGCTTGTTGTAATTGATCAATACCTTCTTGAACACCAACTAAACCAACATAAATAATCTTTTTAGCATTGGCTTTCTTTAATAATGATGCAGCATAAACTGCTGTATTACCTGTTGCAAGCATTGGGTCAACTAATACTACAACAGCATTTTCAATACCTACAGGAAGTTTAGAATAATATTGTTGAGTTTGTAATGTTTCTTCATCACGGTATAAACCAATATGACCAACTTTAGCTTGAGGAATCATATTATGAATACCTTCAGCCATTCCTAAACCAGCTCTTAACACTGGGCAAATAACGATTGAATTTTTTAATTCTGAACATTCGCATGCAGCAATAGGGGTTTCAATTTGAACTGATTTTAATTCTAAATCTCTTGTTGCTTCATAAGTCATTAAACTACCAATTTCAGAAATTAATGCTCTAAATTCTTTAGATGCAGTATCCTTATTTCTAACAATTGATAATTTGTGTTGAATAAGTGGATGATTAATAATAGTAACTTTTGACATATTTTTCTAGCCTCCTCAATATGTTTTATTTTTAAATATTAATTAATATTAATATTACCTAGATGTAAAAAAACTAATCGCTTTTTTTCGCAATTAGTTTCGTACTCAAAAAAGAACAAAACTCAAATAAGCCTATTTAATTAGTACTTTATCTTCATTGATTTCTTCTAAAGCCAAACCAATGCTTTTCTTATTTGATGGATGTTCCATATATGTTGTTTGTGATTCATCAATTTCTAATGCACGTTTTGCAACCGCCATTACTAAACGATATTTAGATGAAGTCTTGTCAGCTAATTGGTCGATTGATGGATAGCGCATACCCTTTTGATTGTTATTCATTTTCGTTTTCCTCCAATAATTGTAAGTAACCTTTTAAACTTCTGCGGCATCTTGCATGCTCTGCTCGAATAATGGCTTTAATTCTATCAGCTGCATTTTCTACATCATCGTTAATAACAATGTAATCATAACCAGCTGCTAAAGTTAACTCACGATGAGCTTTACTTAATCTTTCCATTATAATTTCTTCTGGTTCAGTTCCACGTCTTAACAAACGTGTTTTTAATGCATTGAATGTTGGTGGCGCAATAAAAATTAACACTGCATCAGGCATTTTCGCTTTTACTTGCATTGCACCTTCAACTTCTATTTCTAATACTACTTCATCACCATTTGCAATCATTTTTTCAACTTCATCCATTGGTGTTCCGTAATAATTACCTACAAATCTCGCAAATTCTAAAAATCTGCCTTGTTTAATTCTACTTTCAAACTCTTCTTCAGATACAAAGTAATAGTCTACACCATCTACTTCTCCCTCACGAGGTTTTCTTGTAGTCATTGATATCGAATATGTAAAGTTATGATCATCCATCTCAAATAAAGCTTTTCTAACTGTAGCTTTACCTACACCTGATGGACCAGATAAAACAATTAATAATCCTTGTTGATTTAACTTCATATTACCCTCCAACTTTTTAATATTTTATCATATTAATAAAATATTTTCAAGTATTATTACATCTTTTTAATCATCTTTGTGTTATAATAAATAAAAAGGAGGTGTACTATGGCAATAGATGGAATTTTAATACATCATTTAGTAAATGAAATTAAAGATAAAATACTAAATGGCAGAATAAATAAAATTATCCAAAGTAATCAAACAGATATAGTCTTACAAATTCATAACTTTAAGAATTATAACTTATTAATTTCTGTTTCTTATACTGCACCTAGAGTTTATCTTACAAATGATAAACCATATTCACCTCAAACACCCTATAATTTTTGTATGGTGTTAAGAAAATATTTAGAAAGAGGTATCATTAAAAATATTAAACAAATTGATAATGATCGAATTATAGTCATTGATGTTGAAGGTAAAAATGAACTTGGTGATACAATCATCTATCAATTAATAATTGAATTAATGGGTAGATCTTCTAACTTAATATTAATTAATGAACAAAATAAGATTATTGAAGTACTAAAAAGACATTTCCCAAATAATTTAGAAACTTCTAGAATTATGATTCCAAAAGCCACTTATAAATATCCAGAAAAAAGAAACATGATTAATCCTTTCATTGATACTTATAATATTAAAATTGAAGAATTAAATAATATTGAAGGTCTTTCTAAATATCACAAACAAGAAATATTGTTTTTAAACTCTGTAAGTGATTTTATTAACAAAGAAATAAATCCTACAATTATAACAATTGAAAATAAAAAAGTATTTTCTCCATATAAATTAGAAAGTATTATAGGAGATAAAGAATCATTTAATGACATATCTACGATGCTATCTAAATACTATGCAGAAAATACAAAACAAGATAATCCAAATTACCATTTATTACAAAAAATTATTACTAGAAAATTAAATATCCTAGAATCTAAAGTTAACAATTTAAATAACGATTTGGAAAATGCACAAAAGCACACTGAAGATATTATAAAAGGTCAATTAATTCAAACATATCTTTATAAAATTAAAAAAGGAATGACTAATATTTCTCTTCCTTCTTTTGAGGGAGATAAAATATATGATATTACTTTAGATCCATTAAAATCTCCAATTGATAATATGCAAAAGTATTTCAAAAATTACAAAAAAAGCATAAACGGTATATTCCATATTAATAAACAATTAGAGATTACTTATAATGAAATTAGATACTTAAAAACAATTCTATCACAAATTGAATTCGTTAATCAACAAGAATTTTTAGAAATACGTCAAGAATTAATTCAAAATGGTTATCTAAAAGAAGATAAAAAAACAAAAGTAAAAAATAATTCAATTAAAGCTATTACAAAATATAGTATTGATAATGCTACTTTTTATGTAGGTAAGAATAATTTACAAAACAATTATTTAACCCATAATTTTGCAAAAAAGACTGATTATTGGTTTCATGTCAAAGATATGCCTAGTGCTCATATAATAGTTCAAACAACTGAGTTATCCGAAAGAGTAATTAGAATTGCTGCTCATTTAGCAGCACTTAACTCAAAATATGAAAAATCCAGTAGTGTAGCAGTCGATTATACATTAGTCAAAAATATCAAAAAAGTTCCTAATACATTAGGATGCTTCGTAACTTACACTAATCAAAAAACTATTTATATCGACCCTTCTTTAGAAGATTTGAATAAACTCCTTGAGAATCACTAAAAACAATCATACAAGAATATGAATATATTTGACTTCTTTCATCATACATCATTGAAGTACGATATTGGATATCAATAATATCTTTATCATCTATTAATTCTAAAAAATTATTAATTTCATATTCTAAATCCGCTTCATGTTCACAATCAAATACTTTAATTTTCATAATAAAACCCCTAGGTTATTATAATAAATAACTTAGGGGTTTTTTAACATTTCTTGTCATATAAACATTTATTAATAAAAGGGCATCTAAAACATTCTGGCTTTTGAGCTTTACAAAGGTATCTACCCATAAATATTAAACGATGATGCATAATATGCCATTCTTCTTTTGGAAACATAGTTTTTAATTCTATTTCTATTTTATTAGGATCATTACTATTAACAAGACCTAGTCTATTACTTACTCTTGAAACATGAACATCAACCGCAAATCCTGGTAGCTTATATCCTTCACTTATTATAACATTAGCTGTTTTTCTACCAACTCCAGGTATTTTAATCAATTCATCAATTGAATTAGGGATAGTACCTTTATATTTTTCCATAACATATGATGCAAAATCAATAATATATTCACTTTTTCTTTTATATAAGCCAATTGATTGAATAATATCTTCAACATCTTTCTTGTTTGCTATAGAAAGAGTAAATATGTCAGGATATTTTTCAAATAATTTAGGTGTTACTTTATTTACCGACTTATCTGTTGTTTGAGCACTTAGAATAACCGCAACACTTAATTCATAAACATTTTTATAATTTAATTCACAACTAGCATTTGGAAAAAGCTTTGCTAGTTCTTCTGATACTTTATTAGGCGCTATGTTTAACATTAATTTGTTTTAAAACCTTTTGAATTTCTGGATCGATATTATTAGATTTTTCTCTTGGTGCTTTTGAAGTCAAAATTGCATCAGCATATTTAACATTATGTTTTCCTAAACGTAGAGTTTCATTTACCGCATTCATAATATCTTTCATACTTTTATTTTCTGAAACCCATTTTTGAACAATAACTAGTTCACTAGCTGATAGTTGTTTTTGATAAGCCGTTTCTAAATAACTAATTAATTTAGATATATCTTCTTGAACACCTGTTTCATTCTTATCTATTGATTCTAAAACACTACCTAATTTTTCAATAGTTGGTGCCAAAGAAAACTTTTCTTCATTATTATCTTCAAATATTAGTTCAATATAATCTCTTTCAACTAAACTAACTATTAATTTGGATAATTCATTTTCTTTTAAAGTTACATATTTAGAAATATTACTAACTGATAAAGCATTATTTTTATGTTTCTTTTGTTCATAAAGTAAAATTATAACCATTGCTTCTGTTTCATTCAAACCAATAGCCTTATAATTCATTACTAATACTTCTTTAAAAGATATCATATGTGATTCTATTAATTTACCATAATTATTCATAATAAAAGCCCTCTTTACTTTTCGTATTATAACAAATTATCACAAAAAAAACAAGAAAAGGAGTATAAAATCTAAAATATGATAAAAAATAAAAGAGCTTGTTTAAAAAGCTCTTATTATTTTACATAAATAGAAAATGTTTGATCAAAAAAATCAACTACATAATCAATTCCAATATAGGTAAAAATAAACTGATTATTTTCTTCACGACCATTACAATACTTTATATACCAATCTTTTGTATCTTCTATTTTATTAGTACTATCTTTTAAATAATTTGGATAATTAAATATATGATATTCTTCTTTTAAATACTCATCTTTCTTTAATAAACTTTTAATTTTAGTGTTAATATTTAATTTATAAGATGTGTCATAAGGTAAAGAAGTCATGAATACTTGTTGTTTACCATTAATCTCTTGAACAATAAGGGGTACTTCTAAACTCATTGTAATCCCTGAATGATATGTATAAGCATAATATACTTTTCCATTAGAAATAAATGAACGATACATCATAGAATATCTAGTTCCAGTTTCATCCCATGCTACTATTGTATACTCATATGAATTAGTACCATTATCTATTTGTATTCTTTTATCTCCAAATAATGCTCCACCTTCTGCGTCATACTCTTGTAATGTTTTAGATGTGATTATATAATTATTTTTAATTTTATTATCAAAATGGTTACCTATAGCATTACTTAACAACAAATTATCATTTTTAGTAAATATATAACCTAACTCTGATGAAGTTTCATAGACATTAAAACTTCCTTCAAATTCAAATAAAATACAAGGTACATTACCATTGTGAGTAATGGTATTTTTCCACTCTTCAGTTAAGGTTAATGGAATAGTGTTATCAATTGATATTGTTTTATCACAACTAGTAATTAAAAATGTTGATATACATATTAAAATAACTAAAAATACTTTTTTCATTAGAAATCCTTATCACTATTATTTAGGCCATATTTTTCATAAAATTCCTTTTTGAATTCTAGGAAACGATCTTCCCTAATAGCCTTTCTAATATTTTCCATTAATTTAAGTAAGAAATGAATATTATGAATACTTATTAATCTTTGTCCTAGAATTTCTTCAGCTTTTATTAAATGATGAAGATAAGCTCTAGTATAATTTTTACAACAATAACAATCACATTCATGGTCAAGTGGTGTAAAATCTCTTTCGAATTCTTTATTTTTCAAAAGTTTTCTTCCAACAGATGTCATTGCAGTACCATGTCTTGCGATTCTTGTTGGTAACACACAATCAAACATATCAATTCCACGTTCTACCCCGTCTAAAATTGCGCCAGGAGAGCCAACCCCCATTAAATAACGTGGTTTATCTTCTGGAAGTAATGGTGTAGTATAACTTAAAACTTCATTTTGAATTTCTTTCGGTTCGCCTACACTTAATCCTCCAACTGCATAACCATCGAAAGGAATTTTAGTTAATTCTTGAGCACAATATTCTCTTAATCTTCTAATATTTCCACCTTGAACAATGCCAAATAAACCTTGAGTTTCTTTATTTACATTAGCTTCATAACAACGTTTTGCCCAGCGAATTGTTCGATGCATTGAGTTTTCTAAATATTCTTCTGTTGCAGGATATGGAGGACATTCGTCTAAGCACATCATAATATCACTACCTAAATCGTTTTGGATTTTAATAGCAAGTTCAGGTGATAAAAATAATTTTTTACCACTTTTGTGATGTTTAAAAGTTACTCCCTCTTCTTTAATATCTCTTAGTTTTGCAAGTGAAAATACTTGAAAACCTCCTGAATCAGTTAAAATGGATTTATTCCAACGCATAAATTTATGTAATCCGCCAGCTTCAGCCATAATCTCATTTCCAGGTTGACACCATAAATGATAAGTATTACCTAAAATAATTTTAGCATTACATGCTTCTAATTCCTCAACAGACATAGTTTTTACTGTTGCTTGAGTGCCAACTGGCATAAAAATTGGTGTTTCAAAGGTTGAATGTGGAGTAGTAATAACCCCAAGTCTTGCCATTGAACGTGGGTCTTTTTTTAATAATTGATACTTAATTACCATAATGATCTTCCTAACTTTCTACATTGCTTTTATATTTTAACATATTTTTCTCTTTTTATCAATAGATATCACAATTAAAAAATAGCTGTTTTAAAACAGCTATTTTAATTTTAAATTATTTTCTTTTAAGAACAATTACTAATAATGCAAAAGATGCAATAAATGAAGATACCAATAAACCACCAAAATTACAATTCATTCCACTATTACCTGTAGTTCCATCAGTTGCTTTATGACCTTGACATTTTTCAGATTCTTTTCCATTACATTCATCTGCTATACATTTGCCACATTCTGGACATTCAACGTGTACATGTTCTTCATCATGACCTTGACACTTATCAGATTCTTTTCCATCACAATCAGCATCAGTACATAAACCACATTCTGGACATTCAACGTGTTCATGTTCAGGCATTTCTTGACCATATGTATAATTAACAGGGTCTAAAGTAACTTCTTGTTCTTGTCCAATAGCTAAACGATAAGTATAACTAACTGTAAATTCATAATCTTTTGCTTCTTTAGACATAACATTAATAAAGAATCCTTCTGAATTTCTTGTGGCAGCTACAGTTTTATTATTGTAACTTACATTAACAGATGTAATAACATTGTGAGGATCACTTACTTTTATTTGAACTACGAAACCTAAATTACTTAATTCAAAACCAAAATCAAACTTATTAGGAGCAACCATTTCTTTTGTTTCTCCTTCGGTTTTAATTAATTGTTCACCTATTACTTTAGTTGATGATTTACCACCATATGTACAAGTTGTTTTAATACTTAATTTGTATTCTTTATTAGGTAATAATTCTAATGAAAAGTCTTCAATACTTTGATTAGTTGCGACACCATTTACTAAGATTGTTGAATTTTTAAATTCATTACCATTTAATCCTTCAATAGTCGCAGAACCTTTCACAGAAACTAAACCATTGCTTAAAACAGTTTGTTCAGTTTCATAATTAACTTTAGCTCTTGGAGCAACAACTAATAAATGATTAGCATCACTTCTTAAACTACCATCAGATGGAGAGTTAGTAACAGTTAATTCACCATCAATTAATACAGCGAAAGTACTTGAACCTCCACCATCAAAGTTAAATGCAGCAACGCAACCTTCTTGTTTTAAAGCTAAAGCATTTTCTCTTTCAGAAACGCCATCCATGCCTTTTTCAGCTTGACGTCCATCAATTACCATAATATATACAGTTCCATCTGCTTTGAAACCAATTGCAGTTCTAGGATGACGGTCATTTACATGATCATATCCATAGTCTTTTATTTCTTCAACAGTTTGAATAACACCATCTTTTAAAGTTTGTGCAGGACAGCCAATAATTGATGAGTATTCAGCCCATTCACCAGCTAATGTTTTATAAACACGAACATTTGCACCTGAATCTATTAAATTTGCTACTTCTAAATCTTTAGTTGCAATTGCAACAGAACTTGCAGTAGTTGCAGATACATTACCTTTGCTCTTACCAGCAATATAGAAAGTAGTATCAATCTTTGATGCGCTTGTAGTAGCTAATTCGAAAATTTCGAATCCATCAGCTGTAACAGCAGTTTTGTAAATAACTGCAGTTTCACCGTCACCAATAGTTGTATTGAAACCTGCTAATTCAATAGTTTTAATAACATATGTTCCAGATGCATCATAAATATCTAAGAAATAATTATCAGATATTTCAAGTTGTCCACCAGGAGCTGTTAATTTAAATTGGCCATTATTATCAACACCAATACCATACATTTGAGAATACATTGACTTTTCACGATAAACTACACCATCAATAACTGAAGTATTACGCATAGAGAAAATACCAGTTGAAGAATCTGATCCAAAATAGTCATTATTAATAGCTGCAATTACTTGCATATCAGGATGAGTTTTTTCATAATGAGCAGCTGCTTCTAATACAGTACTTGGTTTAATACCAGTAGCACTAGGAATTCCCCAACCAATAATTTGAGCAGCACCAGGAGCAATACTTGCAAAGTTAACTACTTGATTTCCTTTTGAACCATCATCATGAGTAGATACACCTTTATATTTTTCCCATTTTACGCCATCAATTAATTGTTGGCTGTTTAATACTTCATCTTTTGTGAAAGCTAAATTGCCTTCAGCAGCAGATATAGCTTGTGCCCCTACGAAGAACACAGTTAATAATACTAGACAATAACTAAAAATTTTTCTTAATTTCATTTTTCCTTTATCAACTTTCTTTTTTTTCATATTAATTATAACAAAGATTATTAATTAAATCAATATTTTTTTATAAACGTTTCTTAAGAGTTTCGCCTAATTCTTCAAAACCAGGTTTTCCAAGTAATGCAAACATATTCTTTTTATAACTTTCAACACCAGGTTGATTGAATGGATTAATATGTTGCATATAACAAGCAACACCACAACTAAACATCATAAAGTATAATAAATAACCAATATTATAAGCATCTACTTGTTCTAATTCTAACATAATGTTTGGAACACCACCATCGACGTGTGCAAGAGCAGTTCCAACCATTGCTTTATCATTAACTTCGCTAAGTTTTTTTCCTGCCAAGTAATTAATACCATCTAAATCACTAGCAGCTTCTCTTAATACTAAGTCTTCTTCTGGATTATTAACTTTAAGAACAGTTTCAAACATTAAACGTTTACCTTCTTGAACATATTGCCCCATAGAATGTAAATCTGTTGAATAAACTAAGCTTGCAGGGAATATTCCAACTCCATCTTTTCCTTCAGATTCACCGAATAATTGTTTCCACCATTCACTTATAAATGATAATTTTGGTTCATAAGAAACTAATATTTCGATAAACTTTTCTTTATTATATAGAATATTACGACATCCTGCATATTGTAATGCCATGTTTTCTTCAAACGGTAATTGATAGGCATCATTCATGGCATCAAATGCACCTTTAAATAACAAATCAATATCAACACCTGCACAAGCGATTGGTAATAAACCAACTGCAGTAAACCATGAATAACGACCACCTACATCATCAGGAACAATGAACGTTTCATAGCCTAATTCGTTTGCTTGTACTCTTAAAGCCCCTTTGGCTTTATCAGTAGTTGCATAGATTCTGCTGTTCGCTTTTTCACCATATTTCTTTTCTAATAACTCTTTTAATAATCTAAAAGCAATAGCTGGTTCTGTTGTAGTACCACTTTTAGAAATAACATTTACTGAAAACTCTTTATTTTCTAAATATTTAAGTAATTGATGCATATAAGTAGAAGATAGAGTATGACCTGCAAATACAATTTCAATTGATTTATTAAGTGGGAAATAATCTTTTAAAGCTTCAATTACTGCTTTCGCACCTAAATAAGAGCCACCAATCCCAACAACTACTAATACTTCTGATTCTTCTTGAATCTTTTTAGCTGCCTTTTTAATTCTAGCATATTCTTCTTTATCATATTCAACTGGATATCTCAACCAACCTAAGAAATCATTACCTGCTCCAGTTTTTTTTGTTAAAACTTCATATGCTTCTAAAATAGCACTTTTTTTATTAAAAAGTTCTTCTTGACTTAAAGCGTTTTGATAATTAACTTTAATCATTATTCAACTTCCTCCACTTTTTGTTTTAATTCAGCTTGAAGTTTACCAATAAATTCATCAGCCGCTTCTTTTGACTTTTCAACGATTGCAATATAAATCTTTAATTTTGGCTCAGTTCCACTTGGTCTTAATACAAACCATCCACCATCTTCAAAAATGTATTTTAATACAAATGATTTAGGTAATGTTAATTCACTAACTTCTCCATTTTCATATGCTTTACTTAATTTATAGTCTTCAATTCGAACAATCTTTTTACCACATACTTCTTGTAATGGATTATTTTGGAAAGCTTCCATTATACGATTAATCTTTTCACTTCCAGTTTTACCTTCCATATAGAAGTTTTGAACACCTTCCATGTAATATCCAAATTCTTCATATAAATCATTTAAAACTTCAACTAAGTTTTTACCTATACTCTTATAATAAGCAGCAACTTCTGCAAGTAATAAGGTAGCTTGGTATGAATCTTTATCTCTTACAAAGTCTTTAATTACATAACCATAAGATTCTTCATAACCAAAGAAGAATTCTTCATCAGTATTTTCAATCTTAGCTGCTTGTTCACCAATAAACTTAAAACCAGTTAACGTTTGATATAGATGTAGTCCATATTTATCACAAATAGCTTTCGCAAAATTGCTAGTTACAATCGTATTATAAACATTAGCTTTGTTACCATATTTTCTAAATTTAGCTAAATAATCTAATAGGATTGCTCCTGTTTGATTACCTGTTAATAAAATATATTCACCATTATGCCATATTGCGATACCCATTCTATCAGCATCAGGGTCTGTCGCAATTAAGATATCAGCTTTAATCTTTTTACCTAATTCAATAGCATATTCAAAAGCTCTCGAATCTTCTGGATTTGGTGATTTTAAAGTTGAGAAATTACCATCAGGAATCATTTGTTCAGCAACTGGTGTTACATGATATCCTTGCTCTTTTAATAAATCAACAAGTTTAACACTAGCTGTTCCATGTAATGGAGTAAAGACAATTGATAAATCATCTTTTTGAACATCTTGAACTTTAACTGTTAATACTTGTTCTAAATAAGCTTTATCAATTTCTTCACCAATAATTTCAATCTTATGTTCTTTTACTAATTCTTCAAATGGTCTAACAGGAATTGAGAAAATATCATCAATTGCATCAATTTTTGCGATAACTTGATCAGCTAATTCAGGAATTAATTGGCAACCTTTTTCATCATATACTTTATAACCATTATATTTAGGAGGATTATGTGATGCAGTAACCATTATTCCACCTACTGATTTTAAATGTCTAACAGCAAAGCTTAATTCTGGAGTAGAACGTAAGTCTTCAAATAAGTAGACTTTTAATCCCATTGTTGCTAAAACACTAGCAGCAGTTTCAGCAAATTCTCTTGAATGATGTCTGCAGTCATGAGAAATAGTTACACTAGCATCCTTTTTTCCTTTACTTTTTTCTAATAAATATTGTCCAAAACCATAAGTACATTTACGAATAATGTAAATATTCATACGGTTAGTTCCAACACCCATTACACCTCTTAAACCACCAGTACCAAATGCTAAATCGACATAGAAAGCATCTTCTAATTCTTCTGGTGATAAATTTTGTAATTCTTCACGTAAACTAGACTCTAAATCAGCATTATTCCACATTGAAATTTTTTGTAATGTTTTTGCATCCATTTTATTATTTCTCCTTAATATTTTCCATTACCAAATAGTAAGCACCTAACATGCCACCATCATTTTTAAAGTGTGATCTTTGAACAACCACAGTTTCATAGAAACTATGATGTAAAATTTTTTGTAATTCTTCCTTTAATTCATCGATAAAAGTATCACGATTAGTAATTCCACCACCAATAATAATACTTTGAGGATTAAAAGCGTAAACTAAATTTGAAATGCCTATTGCAAGATAATCATAGAAGTTTTTAACAACTTGTCTTGCAATTTTATTTTTTGCATCATATAATTCAAATACTTCATTACCATTTTTAACATCTAGTCCTGCTTCTTTTGCGAATCTTACAAGTGCTGATGTTGCAGCTACATCTTCATAAGCTACACCATCTTGCATAATCATTCTACCAAATTCACCAGCATTATAGTTAGGTCCACGCCATAATTGTTTTTGCATAATAATCGCCCCACCAATACCAGTGCCAACAGTCATCATTAAGAAATGATCATAATTTCTTCCGTGACCGGCAATCATTTCTGCTAAACCAAAACAGTTAACATCGTTATCCGCAAAACATTCTAAACCAAAATTATCTTTAAAGAATGCTTTGAAATCAAAGTCACCTAACCATAAAGCATTGTCTGGAGATACAACTATTTTTGATTGATGAATGTCAATACTTCCTGCACAACTTACACCAACATACTTAATATCCGTTGTTGCAGTTAAACAATCAACAATTATTTTTAAATTTTCTTTGAAGTTTTCCAATCCAGCTGGGACATTAGTAGGAATTTTCTTTTTAATTAAGATATTTCCATCTTCAACAATTCCATATTTAATATCTGTACAACCAATATCAAAACATAATATTTTCATTGTATCCTCCTATATTTGCCTAAAATCATCTAAAACAATTTGCATTTCATTATTTCGTTTTTCTGCCTTACCAGTTATTATTAAAACCATACCAACTCGAATTTGTTTAAAAGTTTCATAAAAACTTGGAAATACAGTAACACTAATTGTTCCAGTTTCATCCTTAATATTTATAAAAAACATTTTTGTATCTTTTTTAGTAGTAATCTCTCTAATCTTTGTAACAGCACCAAGAACTGTAACTTTCCCTTCCTTTATATCCTCAATATGGATTGCAGTTCTTCTACGATAATATCCTTCATATTGATATAAGAAATTATATTTAATATTTACTCCCAACATTTCATTTTCTTTTGAAAGTAAATAACCATAACTAAACTCTTCATTAGTAAATTCGATTTTTAAAGTGTTTTTAACAAACGAATATTTCTTTCTATTTATTAATAATCCATAGTTATCTATCATACTCTTTTTAGTAATACCAAAAGAATCTAATGCTCCTGCATAGATTAAATTCTCGATTAAACTAGCTGGAAGTTCTTCTCCACATTTTTCAATGAAATCTTCAAAAGATTTAAAACCATCTTGTCTTACATTACTAATAATTTCATAGTAACTAGGACCAATTCCTTCTATTTGAGTAAGTGGTAAAATAATCTTTCCACTTATAACTTGATATTCATCAGTTGATAAATTAATATCTGGACTTGCAACCTTAATTTTTCTTTTATTTAGTTCAAAAATATAATTATTAACTAAATTAGTAGTTCCTATAACACTATTTAATAAGACACTATAATAATATTTTGAAAAATGGCATTTTAAATAGGCTGTATAATATGCAATTACAGAATATGCAACACTATGAGCTTTATTAAATCCATAGTTTGCAAACTTAATAATATATTCATATATTTCTTCCGCTACTTCAATCGAATACCCCTTTTTCATTGAAGAAGTAACAAATTTATTCTTTTCTTTTTCTAAGACATCTTTCTTTTTCTTAGATACTGCTCTTCTTAGAATGTCTGCCTCACCTAATGAATATCCTGCAAATTGACAAGCAATCATAATAATTTGTTCTTGATAAACAATAATACCATTTGTTGGTTTTAAGATGTTTTCCAAATCTTTATGAACATAACTTACTTTTTCTATTCCTAGTTTTCGATTGATAAAAGTCGGAATCATATCCATAGGACCTGGTCGATATAAAGCTAGTGCTGAACAAATATCATTAAAAGAATCAACTTTTAATTGTCTTAGAGTTTGTTTCATTCCTTCTGATTCTAATTGGAATACCCCTGTTGTATCACCATTTGTGATTAATGCAAGAGTCGCTTTATCATCAAAAGTACTTGGTAATTTAAAATCTGGATAATCTTTTTTAATACCATCTATACAATTTTTAATAATTGTTAGATTTCTTAAACCTAAAAAGTCCATCTTTAAAAGTCCAAGTTCTTCTAAATCACTTGCTTCATATTGAGTTTGATAAATATCATTTAAGCCTAAATCTAAAGGAGTGTAATTAGTTAATTCATTTTTAGTAATGATAATACCCGCTGCATGAGTTGAAACATTACGCGGTAAACCACTTATTTGAATAGCTGTTTCTATAACCTTTTTGATATCTTCATAGTTGTTTGTTAAAGCTTGTAAAGACTCATCTTCACGATAGATTTCAACTAAAGATTTTTTTGAATCTTTTATATGCTTTAAAATTTCTTCAAGTCTAACATCACTTAATTCAAGAGCTTTTGCAACATCCCTAATAGCACTTTTAGATGCAAATGTACCAAATGTTGCAATATGTGCAACTGACATTTTGCCATATCTACTTCCAACATACCGGATTACTTCATCTCTTTTATTATCAGGGAAGTCGATATCAATATCAGGCATGGAAATTCTTTCTGGATTTAAGAATCGTTCAAATAATAAATTGTATTTAATTGGATCAATTTCCGTAATTCCTAATGAATAACTAACAAGTGATGCTGGAGCAGATCCTCTTCCAGGACCTACTAATATATCGTTCTTTTTAGCATACTTTACATAATCCCATACTACTAAAAAGTAATCTGCAAAACCCATTTGTTCAATAATCTTTAATTCTTTTTCTAATCTTTGTAAATAAACATTAGAAACATTATTTAATCTTTTTTGTAAACCTTTATAACACAATGCTTTTAAATAACTAACCGCATCAATATTTTCATCATATTTTGGCAAAATAAAACCATTGTTTTTAATTTCCACAAAACACTTTTTATTAATTTCTTTTAAAGAATCTAATAAATAGGAGTATTTTCCAAAAACTATATTAAATTCATTTACACTATAAAAATGATAATCTTTCTTATCATCTTCAATATCTCTTAAAATTTTATTATTCTTTATAGCATTTAATACCATTAAAGTACTATGTTCTTCTTTTCTAATATAACATGTTTCATTAACCGCAACTTCTTTAACCCCAAGTGAAACTAACCAATTATGAATATCAACATACTCAAAACTATCTACTAATTCTTTGTTAATTCCAATATAAAAATCACTATAGATATTTTTTAAAAAATTAATTAATTGAGAGTTTCTATTTATTAATTGATTATTATGAGGTGGTAAAACAGCTAAAACACCAATTGATGTATTTTGAAGAAAAGATAAATCAACTTTATTATTGATTTTTTGCTTACTCGCAATCTTTAAAACATTATTATAACCAAAATTGTCCATGGCATATACTAATAAATTTTCTTCATAACCATTATATTCAACAATTATTTCAATACCAATAATTGGTTTAATATTGTATTTTTTACATAACTTATAAAATTTATATCCACCATGTAAATTATGAATATCAGATATTGCTAAAGCATTATATCCATAATCTTTTGCAGTTTGAATAGTTTTTTCAAGAGAGCAAAGACTACTTAAAAAAGAATATTCAGTTCTCAATACTAAATTAAAAATCATAATCTGCCCTCCTCTTTATTAGTATATCATTTTAGAGTGTTTTTTTCAAGCATTAAAATCTTCCAAAAAATATCTCTTAATTAAAATAAAAAAGTCGAAACTCTATTTTTTAAAGTTTCGACTTATTATTATTCCCATTCAATGGTACCTGTAGGCTTAGGAGTAATATCGATTAACACACGATTAATTCCTACTACTTCACTTAACATACGGTCTCTAATTTTAAATAAAATATCATATGGAATTTCTTCAACTGAAGCAGTTGTTGCATCAACTGAATTAACTGCTCTAATAACAACAAAATATAAATAAGTTCTTTTATCGTCTTTTATACCAACAGTTCTATAATCTGGTACTACTGTAAAGTATTGCCATACTTTTTCATTTAAACCACATTTTTGAAATTCTTCTCTTAAAATAGCATCAGATTCACGAACAATTTCAAGACGTTCACGATCAATTTCTCCGGGGCATCTAACCGCAAGGCCAGGACCTGGGAATGGTTGACGGAAAATTAAATCTTTACTTAAACCTAATGCAAGACCTACTTGACGAACTTCATCTTTATATAATAATTTAATTGGTTCTACAAGTTCAAAATTCAACTCTTCTGGTAATCCACCAACATTGTGATGAGCTTTTATACCCTTACTTTCTGTAATATCTGGATAAATTGTTCCTTGAGCTAAAAATTTAATATCTTTTAATTTCTTAGCTTCATTTGAAAAGCAAGTAATAAATTCTCTTCCGATTATCTTTCTTTTTTCTTCAGGTTCACTTACCCCTTTTAATTTACTTAAGAAATATTCAGCTTCATCTAAGTAGATTAAGTTTAAATCAAATTCTTCCCTAAACATTCTAACTACTTCAGCACTTTCATTTTTTCTTAAGAAACCATGGTTAATGTGAATACAAATTAAGTTTTTACCAATGGCTTTATTCAATAGTGCTGCTACAACGCTAGAGTCAACACCTCCAGATAAAGCCAAAATAACTTTATTATCTTTAATTTGCTCTCTTAATTCTTTAACTGAAGATTCAATAAATTTATTTGCGAGTTCTTGATTTGTAATTCTAACAAAATCTGAACTTCTTAAATCACTCATTATCTTTCCTCCCTATAATAATTAATACCTAATGACTGAGGTGGTTGACTATTTTTATTATTCACAATAGAAGTAATAATTAATACTAGTACTGTTACTAAATAAGGTAGTATTTCAAATAGTTTTAATTGAATATTTGATACATTAATGAAACTTGGTAATATGTATAATCCACCAAACAAAATTGAACCAAATATACCAACAGTTGGCTTCCACATTGAGAAAATTACTAAAGCTACAGCCATCCAGCCAAAAGCCTCAATTGCGGCTTCAACAAATGTTGTACCACCACTTCTATCCATAACATAGTATAATCCACCAAGCCCCGCAATGCCACTACCCACTAAAATAGCAACATATTTATATAAAGTAACATTAATACCTTGAGCATCAGCTGTCTGTGGAGATTCGCCAATGCTTCTTAAGAACAATCCTTTTCTTGTACGTTTTAAAAATACTGATGTAAGGATTGCGATAATAAATGCTAAATATACTAAGAAACCATGAGAACAAAAGATTTCACCAAACCATCCTAATGCTTCATAGTTTGTAAATAGTTTACTAATACTTCGACTTGCTGTAGTTAAATTAGATTGATCAATATTTGAACCAATAAATTTCATTAAACCAACACCAAATGTAGTTAGAATTAAACCTGTAACATTTTGATTTGCTTGGAAAGTTACAGTAAGTAAAGCGTATATTCCACCACCAATTGCAGCAAACAAAAATGCAAAAATAATCGCAAATAATATAATAAATATCCCTACAATATTATCAACACCAAATATTGAAATGTAAATATTACAACCAATTACACCACCTAAAGCACCTAATGACATAATACCAGGAATCCCTAGGTTAAGATTACCACCTTTTTCCATAATCGTTTCACCAACAGAGCCATATAAATATACAACACCCATAGAAATAGCAGCTGTTAAAAATGTAACTAAATTCATTATTCAACACCTTCCTTTCTATTTCTTTTATTTATTCTTACTCTAAAGCGAATAAAGAATTCACTTATTAAAATTGAGAAGAAAATTAAACCAATTATTACATTAGAAAAATCATTAGTTCCTAAACGATATATAGAAGATACTTTTGAAGTTCCATTTGTTAAGAAAGCTAATACAAATGATATCCCTCCCATAGTTAATGGATTAAAGTTGGATAACCAAGCAACAAGTACTGCAGTAAATCCTAAAGATCCACAAGTATATTGATTAATTGAGTGGTTGATTGCTGATGAGTACAAGAATCCTATAATTCCACAAATAATACCTGATACTATTAAAGTTCGAATAATAATTTTTCCTGTTTTCATTCCAACATATTTTGCGGTATTAATGCTATCACCAACAACACTTATTTCATAACCATGTTTTGTTTTGCTCATATAAAAATAAATTAAAACACTAATAATTAAAATAATAACAATTGGAAGAAAATACTTATCGACTACTACTGGAAACCAACCAGCTTCAGTTGCAGCGTTTACAATACCTGGAGATTCTTTTTTACCTTCTGCTAAAACATAATTTACGTAAGCAACTAATCCTCCAGCAATATAGTTCATCATTAAAGTAAATAAAGTCTCATTTGTTTTAAAGAACACTTTAAATATAGCAGGAATTACAGCCCAAATTACACTTGCAATAATACTACATACAAGCATTAAAAGAAGTAATAAAATATTATTTATTGTGCTTTTAGCTGCAAAATCGCCTAAATAAAACATTAAAACAATTGATACTAATGCTCCTACTAATACTTGACCATTAGCACCCATATTCCAAAACTTCATTTTAAAAGCTGGTACTATCGCGATACCAAATGCTAATAATAGTGCTGTATCCATTAATAATTTCCAAGGTCGAATAACAGCACCGGCAAACATTGTGCCAATAATACCGAAATAATTTTCTTTAATTACTAAAAAGCATAAAAACATCGCAACAAAGAATGAACCAACAAAAGTTGCAACTCTTATCATTATAGATTTTGAACGAGGTAATTCTTCTCTTTTAAATACAGAGATTAAAGGAGTATGTGTTCGTTTATTTTCACTCATTATTCATTCACCTCGTCTTCTTTAATTAATGAATCACTTGCAAAACCAATTTTTCTTTCTGGATATAACTTAAGTAGATTTCTAGCCCCAGTCATCATTAAACCAATTTCTTCTTTATTAGTTTCTTTTGTATGTACAATACCCATATTCTCACCTTCACATAAAACCATAATCTTATCACAGAAAGTAAGTAATACGTCTAAGTCTTCCCCAATAAACAAAATAGCAGTATTTTTGGCTTTTTCTTCATTTAAAATATCATAAATCATATAAGCAGAGTTAATATCTAATCCTCTTACTGGATATGCAGTAATAATAACATTAGGATCAGTTCCAATTTCTCTACCTACAAGAATCTTTTGAATATTACCACCACTTAAATTTTTAACAGGTGCATCAATTGATTCAGCTTTAACATTATATCGTTTAATTAATTCCATTGTTTCTATTCTAGCACTTTTACGATCAACAAAGATACCTTTTTTCTTATTATAACTTTTAAGTAATAAATTATCAACAATTGATAAGTTTGGAGCAAGTCCTAAACCCAATCTATCTTCTGGTATAAAACTCATTCTTATACCAATTTCTTTGATTTGATCAGCGCTATAACCAACAATTGATTTACCAAAATGGGTAATATTTCCTTTATAACTTCTTAAGCCAACTATCGCTTCACATAATTCTTTTTGGCCACAACCTGCAATACCGGCAACCCCTAAGATTTGTCCGCCTCTTAAGAAAAAGTTTAAATCTTTAATGGCAGTTGTGCCATCATCTTTTTTAACGTTTAAATGTCTAATTTCTAATGTTGGAGAAGTTGCACCTTGGCGTAATCTTTCAAGTCTTAAATCAACTTTATTACCAACCATGTAATTTGTCAATTCTCTTTCATTAGTTTCATTAGTATTTAATGTACCAATATATTCACCTTTACGTAAGATTGATACTCTATCTGATATACTCATAACTTCATTAAGTTTATGAGTAATAATGATAATTGATTTATTATCTTCACGCATTTTTCTGATAACATTAAATAACTTTTCAATTTCTTGAGGAGTTAATACAGCTGTAGGTTCATCTAAGATTAAGATATCTACGTTACGATATAAAACCTTAATAATTTCGACTGTTTGTTTTTCAGAAACTGACATATTATGGATTTTCTTCTTAAGATCAATTTTAAATCCATATCTTTCAGCTATTCCATTAGCTTTATCATATGCATCTTTTAAACTTACTTTTTCTTTTAATCCTAAGATGATATTTTCAATTGCTGAAAAAGTATCAACTAATTTAAAATGTTGATGAACCATTCCAATACCATATTCAAAAGCATCACGCGGTGAATGAATTTCTGCAATTTTGCCATTAATATAAACTTCACCCTCATCTGGAGTATAAATGCCTGATAATATATTCATAAGAGTAGTTTTACCAGAACCATTTTCTCCTAAAATTGATAAAATTTCACCCTTATATAAATTGATATTAACATTCTTATTAGCATAAACACCTTTAAAATGCTTTGATATGTTTTTTAATTCTAACTTTATTTCTTTATTTTCCATAATTAAACTCCTATGAAATTAGTTTTAAAAATTATAGAAAGGCAGAATTATTATTCTGCCTTATTTAATTCAGTAATTCCATCAATTCTTAAATCGAAATATGGAGCTGAACGATATTCAGATTCATGGAAGTATCCATCTTTAATAACTTCAGTTTCACCTTTGAAATCTCCAAAATCATCAACGTCAGCTAAGTGAGATGTAACTTTTTGTCCATCAACTGTAAATGTATTAATATCAAATACATGTAAAGTACCAGCTTTTAATTGAGCAGCAGCAGCATCAATAGCAGCTTGAGTGCCTGCAGCAGCGCATGATCCAACAGCATCTAATTTAACAGAACCAGTTGAAAGTGAACCAGTATAGTCTTTTTCAGATACTTCTTCACCATCCATTTTAGCTTGAATCATATATTCATAATAAGGTGCCCAGTCAATTTTACTAGATACTACATAAGTATTAGGACATTTTGCAGCTGTTGAACCATTGTAAGCAACGTTAGGAACGCCAGCTTTTTCACAAGCTTCAGGAGCTCCGTAAGAGTCAGCATGTTGGCTAATTAATACACAACCATCATTTTGCATTAAAGCTTCAGCAGCTGATTTTTCTTTATCAAAATCATACCAACTTGAAGTATAACGAACTTTCATTGTAGCACTTGGACAAACACTTCTTGCACCTAAGAAGAATGAAGTATAACCAGAAATTACTTCAGCATAATCGAATGCACCAACATAACCGATAATAGCTTGTTCTGCAGTAATTTCATTAGCAGCAATCATTTCATTTAATTTCATACCAGCAGCGATACCAGCTAAATATCTACCTTCATAAATTGAAGCGAAAGCATTATAGTAGTTAGCTAAACCAGCAGTATGAGCTTTTGTTCCTGTAGAATGACAGAACCAAACATCTTTATTTTCTTTAGCAGCTTGAATCATATAATCTTCATGACCAAATGAGTCAGCAAATACGATATCACAAGTTTGAGCAAGTTCAGAAGCTTTTTGATAACAAGATTCATCTTCGCCAATACCAGTAACTAATTCTAATTGAGATTCTTCTAAACCTAAATTTTCTAATGCACGATACATAGAATCAATAAAGTTTTTATCATAAGTTGAGCTTTCATCGTGTAAGCAAATTAAACCTACTTTAAAAGTTTTTTTGCCACCACATGCAACTAAACAAACAGAACTAACAACAACTAAACATAAAACAATAAATAAATTAAATAACTTTTTCATAATTCCTCCTAATTAAATTTAATTTTGTTTTCAGTTATTTCCTTGATGCTTGCTAAAGAGACAATATTATATCCTTTAGCTCTTAAAGAATTACCACCATTTTGGTATTCTTTTTCTATTTGAACGGCGCATCCAAATACTGTAGCATTACATTTTTCAACAATCTCGATTAAGCCTTTTAAAGCTTCACCGTTAGCTAGAAAATCATCTACTATTAATACCTTATCTGTTTCTTTAATAAATTCTCTTGATACATAAATATGATTTTCCACATTATGTGTATAAGAATATACTTTTGCAGAAACAATATCATCAGGTAAATTTGACGCTTTCCCTTTTTTCGCAAATACAAATGGAACATTATACTCCATCGCAATTGCACAGGCAAACGGAATTCCTGAGGCTTCAATTGTTAAAACCTTTGTAACGCCTTCATTAAAGATTTTTTTAATTTCTTTAGCCATTAACACCAATAGTTCAGTATCAACTTGCTGATTAAGAAAACTTCCAACCTTTAAGATATCTCCAGGGAATATCTTCCCCTCTTTAATAATCTTTTCTTCAAGTTCTTTCATAAGCACCTCTAATAAATAAAAAATCGATAGTTAAATCTAACTATCGAAAAAATCAAAAAAGATGCATATTAAAATATACACTTTTAAAAAGATTTTTCCAATAGTCGTGTTTAGGCAACACGGTAGAGACTCCTTCGCCATTTAATGAAGGTATATATTGGATAATATATATTACACTTATAATATATCACATAATTTTACAAAAAAAAAGAAAATACACTTGAAAACGATTTCAAGTGTATTTATTTTTAAATTTTCTTTTTTTTCTTTTTTCTTTTGAATAACCAAATCAACAATATAGTTAGTAAAACAACAAAACTTATACCAATACTAATATAAATATTTTGATAATTATGATAGTTTTCATAATGTTTAGTTATGTCTACGCTATTAACTTTAAGATATTCTATGTTCTTAAATTTATTTGTATCAATCTCTAAATCAATATTTTCTATACTATGTGTAATATTATAATTTAATTTTAATAAATCATCCGCATCTTTTAATCTACCATTTAATTTTATTAAACTAAATGATTTAATATTTCCATCTCCTAAATCATAATAAATTTTTATATCAATTGAAGTATTAGTTTTATCATTTAAATCAAATGAATATTCGTTGTCCTTTAAATAATTAAACTCTTCTTTTCCATTTATTACAATCCCTATTTTTTGAATTGTTTTATCAATATCTTCAACCTTAATATCTAACTTAAATGAATCACTTTCTATTTCATTAATCTCTATTTTTGGTTTTTCCTTCAAAGTCATTATTTTAAAACTATTATTAACCAAATACCAAATATTATTTATTTTTATTTTATCAATATTATATTCTTTTATTCCATAAATGTTATTAGAATTAACTAAAAGATTAATTTTATTTTCTTCTTGAGTAAATTCCGTTTTTTGACCACTTACATAAATTTCTTCAATTTTTTCTATTGAGTTAAACAGAAATGGTACATAAATACTTTTATCTTTTTCCATATAATAGTTTGTATGTGGATCATTAAGATTTCCAATATAATAATTATCAACACAAGTAAAACTATATTTTCTAGAATTACCATAATTATCTTGTATTTCTAAAACATAATTGCCTTCTTTTTGGATTATATGGCCATTACTAATATTTTGATCATTTAATTTACCTACTCCTAAGAACTTTAACGTAATTCCTGTCTTATAGACACCATTATCAATTATATTAGCATATTGATCAACATTAACTTTAGTAGACATCTTGATATTATCTAAATTAGGGCGCTTAATTATTAAAGATAATTCATATTGACCGGGTATATTATTGGTAAACTCCGTTTCATTAAATACTTCTACTTCACTAAAATAAGACTTTATTGAAATAACATCAGTATTATTCAAATTACTTTTAAAATCATAATTACCATAGTCATACCCAACATTAAACTCCTTCAGATAATTAATATGATATTCTTCTATTTCATATTTATAAATATTATTATTTTCATTTGTATAAACTTGTAAATAACTATCTTTTATTTCTAACATCTTAATATCACAAATGTCATATTCAAAACTTTGTTCTTTTTCTTTCATTATTAATCCGTTATCAAGATTAAATCTTAAATATTCTCCATTATATCCAATAAGTATTTTATCATCCACTTCATATACTCCCATATCATAACATTTTTCTAAATTCAAATCTGTTTTATAGAAGTAATTATTATTTTCTCCATTCACTACAAAATAAAGACTTTCTTTATATAAATTTAAAAATACTGGAATTTCTCTTTTTTCATCATTATTAACATATAAAACACTATCAATTAAGTACTTATTATTCATTCTAATCAATATAGTTTTAATATCATTATAATTACCTACATTTTTGAACTCTTCATTTAAACTATGCCCATTTTTTGTTGCTATAATATACCACTTATTATTATATTTTAAACCATCAATAAAATTTAAATTATTACCAATTCCATAAGTATATTTTTTAATCAATTGAAGAGATTCATTTAACTCTAAAATGATTGCAGAAGTATTATAATTTCCTAATAAAAAAATATTATTATCATAAACAATCTTATTTATCTTTATAGTATCTTCTATAATTATACTCTTTTCAATATTACCATTATTAATTTTAATAATCTTTTGTTGACCATCATTTACTAATAAATATACGATATTATTGTCAAATAAATAAGCCTGTAATTCCCCTTTAATAGTGTTTTTTTCGACACCCCATAAATACTCAAAATAGTCTTTAAACTCTAAAATTTGGTAATTATCGTTATAATAATAAGCTTCTAAATCATAAACATCATTTAATACTAAAGTTCTATTTAGTTCTTCAGCAGATACTGTACTAGGACTCTTAATAATAAAAATTAAAACTAAAAATATGATAAATAATCCGATTTTTCTCATATTAACCTCTCTTAACCACTAAAAAGCCAATCCCCGCAAATATAAAAGGAATTAAATAAAAATATAGATAATTATTACTTTTTTGTTCTTTATTTTTAAGAGCATTAAAATTTACAACTGCATAATTATCAATTTTATTTGTTTCATTCTTAATTTCCCTATAATCCACTAAATTTTCTTTAATTACTAATTCACTTAACTTATTTACTTTTATATTTAAGGTAGTAATTTGATTATTTAAACCATTTAATTCAATCTTATATTCACCAAAAGTTTCTAATTTATAAGGTGTTTCAACTAAATCACCATTAACTCTTACTATTGCATTACCATCTAGTATAATTCCCAAATCATATACTTTATTATTCTCTACACCTACATAAGGTAATAAATTTACATCAACACTTTCTAAGTAATTAATAGTGCTATCAAAATAGTAATCGACTTGATAATTCCCATATAAATTCTCATCTATTTCTAATTTTGATCTATCATCATGAATAACACCAAAACCGTCAATAAATACCAAATAATTCGATAAATTATCAATATTTTCATATTTTGGATCTATTTCTCTATCAAAATCCTTAATTACAGCAATCGAACTAATTTTATTGACCATAATTGTACTTGGGCTTTTCAAGACAACAAAATCATTGTAAAGTCCAAAAACTTCCATTTTTTGATTACCATTTAATCTTAATATTTCATTATTATTCAAAAACATCTTATAACAATAACTATTACTATTATACCGATAAACATAAAGACCTTTCATCACACCATTATCTAATATTGTATAGTCCTTTAGTGTTAAATGCTGATCGTATTGTTTATATATTACATTTCTTTCTAAATTATCTCCTAATGCTTCTATTACATTTACATAGTCTAAATAATTATATTCATAATAATCATATGAGAAATAAACTCTATTGTTAATAAGTTTTAACTTTGGATTTATAAATCCATAATTAAAGTCAACTATATTTTCACAAATAATATTACCAAAAATATCTAACTTTAATAATCTCAATTTACTATTGTCTTGACTTTGTATAATATATAAATAATTATTAAAAAATTCCATATCCAATATACAATCATCACCTTCTAAAGATAAAAGTAAACTACTTTTTAACTCATTTGTTTTTCTATCAATTGATAATATAAAAGAATCATAACCTTTTCTTTTATTATTAAACATTTCTGTTTCTTCATTGGTTTTACCTCCAACAAAGATATAATCACTATTTCCTGTTATACAACTAGCTTCTTCTTTACCTTTACTTAAATATTCTTTTATTTTACAATAGCCGTTTATATCATAATTAAAAATCATAATATTATTATCTCCATCCATAACATTTTTTGAAGTACTTGCTATCATAAAACCATTATTATATTCTAAATCAACCATTTTATCTTGAGAATTTTGATAAACAGTTAAACTATTAATATTATCAACATGTAAATAATAGTTATTAGAAATATTACTTCTTTTATAATTAATCAACCAAGCTACTTTGTCATCATATTCGACACAATCAATTAATTCATAAGCATTTGTATTAGAAAATAAGGTTTTATAATTAGTATCAAATGCATACTTATCATCATCTATTACATGTACTTCTTTCTTAAATTCTTCAAAAGTATCGATATTTTTATAAGTAATAGTATATATACCTGGTTCATTAATATTTACACTATTACTGACAACAACATAATTATCATATTTTAGATAATCACTTAGATTACTTCCTACTTTAACAACTAATGGATCAGTAACACTATTTGTTTCATCAGCATGAACCTTAAAACTAACAAAGTTTAATAAAACTATTAAACTAAAAACTAAAAAAATTATTTTTTTCATTATTTCACCTCTCATCTATATATTACAAAAATAAGAAGAATTTACTTTTTTGAAAAAAATAAAAAATCCCTTACATTAAGTAAGGGATTAATTATATTTCAATAAAAATTATCTGTTTTCTGCGATTACAGCACCGATAGTTTCAACGATTTCACGACAAACATCATTGTTAATTCTAATTTTAACTTTAGGTGCTTTTTTACCTTTTTTACGGCTGAATAATGTTTTTAAAGGACTAACGTAACCAACACTTAGTGATTCACCTTCACAACCAGATGTAGTTAATTCTAATTCAAATACACCTGCTTTCAAGCGGTTAAGACCAGCGATGATAAGGAAAATACCAACGATAACTAGGCATAGAGGAATACCTAAAACGATCATTACATATGCAAGAAATTTTGATGGCATACCATGGAATGCACTTACAGCTTTTACAGATTCAACTGGAATTTCATTACGAGTAATGTTTAATTTATTTCTTGATTCAGTTACAATACGTTTGTTTGTAATAGTTAATGTGTTAACAGTTTCTAATTTTTTTGTTTTTAAAGTACCATATTCCCATTCTTTAATTAATACTTCATTGTTTGCTAAAATCATATTTATTTTTTCTCCTTAAATTTTTTAATAAATTATTTCTTCTTCAATTTCTTTTTTTGAAAGCATTCTTGCTTCCGTTAAGGCAGCACCTATAGTTTCCATAAATTCTACACAAACGTCTTTTTTAAGATGAACTTTAATTCTGCCAATTCTTCCTTTTGAAGGAACTAACTTTTCTACAGAAGTGTATAATCTTTTACCTTCTTTATTATATGTAGTAAAGTCTAATGTAAATGATGGATGTTGCCATAATAATATTGCAGTAACTATGAATGAAAGTTCAACAAGTACTACTAATCCTATAAATCTAGTATCAACAGGAATAGCATCTGTAGCTATCAGTGCAACAGCTAAAATAAAAAATAAAGCCGCATAAATAATTGCAATAATTGCAGGTTTATTATTTGGAACAGATAGGTTAGATCTAATACTTTTTACTTTTTCAAGTGGAAGTTCAGTATGTGCAATACCTTTTTTGCTAACATCAGTTGTATAAACACGTTTGTTAGTAACAGTAACAGAACATGAAATATGGTCATTCCCTCTTTTTACAGTTGCATACTCAAACTCTTTAACAACTTTTTCGCCTTTGATTAACTGCATATTTCCTCCTTTAATAAATTTTTCACAACATTTTCTTATTCAGCACCTTTTTAAATATGTGAAATCATTTAAAATATACCATTTATGTAAACGCTTGTCAATTTATTAATCCTAAAATTTTCACAAAAACTTCAGAATGTACTAATTAAAAAAGTAGGCTTATTGCCTACTTATATTATTATCTATTATGTAATTTCTTTTGTGCCATTACTTCTCTTGCAATCATTAATTCTTCGTTAGTAGGAACTACCATAACGATAATCTTAGATTCTGGTTTAGAGATAATTGCTTGTGTACCAAAACATGCTTTATTAGCTTCATAATCTAATTCAACACCAAAAGCTTCATGTAATCTTTCACAAACTGCTTCTCTTGTTTTATATGATTTTTCACCAATACCAGCAGTAAATACCAATACATCACAACCACCCATATAACCATAGTAGCTAGAAATATAATCAACAATACGTTTTTCTTGTAATCTTAAAGCTAAATCAGCTTCATAATTACCAGATGCTTGTAAATCACGTACATCACGTGCATCAGAATGACCTGTAAATCCAGTATAACCAGATTCTTTATTCAATGCAGTAATTAATTCATGAACATTCTTACCTTCTTTTTTATAAACCATATCAAGAACAGATGAATCAACATCACCACTTCTTGTTCCCATTGGAATACCAGCTAATGGTGTAAAGCCCATTGATGTATCTACACATTTACCATATTTAACAGCAGCTAAACTTGCACCATTACCAATATGAGCTGTAATAACTCTTAGTTCTTCAGGTTTTTTACCTAATACTCTTGCAGCTTCTAAAGATACATATTGATGACTTGTTCCGTGAGCACCATATTTACGAATCTTATAATCATCATACCAATATTTAGGAACAGCATAACGATATGCTTCATCTGGCATTGTTTGATGGAATGAAGTGTCAAAAACAATAGCTTGTAATACATTAGGAAGTGCTTTAGTAAAACCAGCAATACCTTTTAAGTGAGCGAAATTATGTACAGGTGCAAAATCAATAGTTTTCTTTAAATCTTCATATACTTGTTCAGTTAAAACTGTTGTTTGCATATATTCTGGACCACCATTCACATAACGATGTCCAATACCTGTGATTTCATTTAAATCTTTTACAATTCCTTTTTCAATTAATAAATCTTTAAGAACATCTACAGCTCCAGCATGAGAATCAATAGTTAAAGTAACTGTTTCTTTATTACCATTATATTTATAAGTAACAGATGGATTTTCAATACCAATTCTTTCAAAACCACCTTCAAATAATACAACAGGACTTTCTACATTTTCATCCCAAGGCATATCAATAAGTTGAAACTTTAATGATGAACTACCTGCATTTACAACTAATATTTTTTCCATTTCTTATTCCTCCAAATAATTTTTAATATTAATTAATGTTTGTTGCCATTTATCTTGTTCTTGATAATTAGGCATTGTGAAAATATTTGTTTCACACTTAATTCCTTCTCTTCTTTTTTCTACAACCACAATCATTTTAGGTTTACCTTGAAAGAAGTTTTGAGGAAGTACAACTATTGCCTTAAAAAAGGCTTTCTTTAAAAACTCATTTTTAAATAAATTACTACTAGAATATTCAAAGAAGTCACTATCTACTAAATAATAAGCTCTAGTATCTTCACTTCCTGATTCTAAATGTCTTTCAATTGTTAGATATGTAAAGTCTCTAACTCCTTGATCATATAAAGGTGATGAATAATATTCATTTTCGTATTGATAATTTGGAATATCTCCGATAATAGTGTCAACATTAGAATAATTAAACTCTAAAGTATCTTGAGCATGAATATCTAAATAAAGTTCTAAGAAATTAGCTTTTGAAGCTAAATAATTACACAAATCAATATTTTGTTCAATAGTAGACATTTCCCATTTATTTTTCGCGTAATTATTAATAACAAATAATAAATTACCAGTACCACCTGCAACATCTAATAATCTTTTACTTTCTTTTTCTAAATCAAGCAAAAAAGTAAAAATTATGCCAACACCATCAGGAGTGATTTGATCTAGTAACATATTTGAATGTTTATAAGCTTTTATTTCTAATAAAAAGATTGCTCTTCTTAATTCTTCTAAATTAATTTCAATACTTTCAACTTCATTTTTTAATTGAATAATCTTTTCGATATCTTCATCTAATAAATTATCTTTTGATAATAAATCATTATCTTGTAAATAATTTAGGGTTTTTGTTAAACAAGTTAAATAACTAACTCTTTTATTTTCAATAACTAATGAGTTATAATAACACATAGCTATTTCATCTATTAAGTCAGATACAATATTTATTACACTCATTTAGCACCTTCTAATTTAATGAATTATTAATTCTTTCAATAATCGCTTTAGTAGCTACAAAAGCACTTGTCCATGCCCATTGTAAGTTAAATCCACCACAATCACCATCAATATCTAATAATTCACCACAAACATATAAGCCAGCATTTTTTCTTGATTCTAATGTTTCAGGTATAACTTCATCAATACTTACTCCACCAACTGTTACTTGTGCATGATCAAATGAATCTAAACCTTTAATAGGAATCAAGAAAGTTTTAATTGCCTTCGCAATTCTTTCAATATCTTTTTTATTAAGATTTTCTACATAACCAGAAACATCAACTTTTGCACGTTTCAAAATATTATTACCTAACATTTTATGGAATATGCCTATTAAGAAATTTGCATTTGTATACTTATGTAATTCAACTTGACGATTAACTAAATAGTTAGTTAAATCTTCTAGAGTCATTTCAGGACATAAATCCAATACAAAGTGTGTTGCATTGAATGTTTTTTCATTTTCTGCTCTAGCAATTTGTGAGGCCATATCCATTATAACAATTCCTGATACTGCTTCTGCTTTGAATTGAACTTCTCCATGACTTTCCCAAACAGCTTCTTTATTCTTTTTAGCATATAAAGCCACTTGTGCTTTTACTCTTAATCCTTCAAGACCTTTAATTGATGCTTCATCAACTTTAATTCCTACTAAACCTGGTAAGACATTAGTAACTTTCATCTTTAAACTTTTCGCAAGTTGATAACCTGTACCATTAGATCCTAAAATTGGTGTTGCTTTACCGCCTGTTGCAAGAATAACATAATCTGCAGCAACCTTTAAGCCTCTAGTAGATTCAATAATATATTTATCATGATTATTAGTAATTTTCTTAACATCGAAATTACATTTTTCTTCAATACCTAATTCTCTAATTTTGTTTCTTAAAACATCTAATAAACTTGATGCATTTTCTGATTTAGGATAAACTCTTCCTTCTGTAAGAGTTGTTGTCATTAGTCCCAAATGACCAAAATATTCTTTAATTTCTTTGTAACCGTATTTTTTTAATAATTTTGTTACAAAATTAGGATGATTATATCTGTTACCTTTAACATGTTCGTTAGTAAAATTTGCCTTACCTGAACCAGTAGCAAGAATCTTTTTTCCAACTCTTTCTAATCGTTCAACAATGGTAATACGGGCATTATCTTTTAATTCACTTTTTAAAACGATACTAGCTAATAAACCAGACGCTCCTCCACCAATAATGACAATTTCTTTCATATAATCCTCCGACTAAACTTATTTAATGTTTCTAACAGCTTCAGTTACTTTTTCAATAATAGTACTTGCTTCTAATTCAACCTTTTCCATTGTTTGACGTTCTTTAAATTCACAAATACCATTAACAGCACCACGACCAACAACAATCATATAAGGAATACCAATTAATTCCCAATCTTTGAATTTAAAGCCTGGTCTTTCATCTCGATCATCCAAAACAACTTCTACATGATTGGCTTTTAATTGTTCATAAACATCATCTGCCACTTTTCTCATGTTTTCATCATTATAATTAATAGGAACTACTACTACATGATATGGAGCAACATTAAGTGGCCATTTAATACCAAATTCATCATGATATTGTTCAATAATACTAGATACTGTTCTAGTTACACCAATACCATAACATCCCATAACCATTGGAACATTTTGACCTGCTTCATCTTGATAAGTACAATTCATTGGACTAGAATACTTAGTACCTAATTTAAAGATTTGACCAACTTCTATTCCTCTTTCTTGTTTTAATGGTTTATGACATACTGGACATAAATCACCTTCAACAACACATTTTAAATCAACTACAAAACCTTCAAAATCACGACCATAGTTTGCATTAATCATATGTTGATCTTTAGAATTAGCACCAATTACACCATTTTTAACTTTTGTTACTTCTGGATCGATTAAAGTCTTGACTTTTAAACCTTTAGGGCCAACAAATCCAGGGATAGACCCTAACTTAACAATTTCTTCATCAGTTGCGAATCTTAATTCATGTTCTGCAATATTTAAAGCATTAACAAGTTTAATTTCATTAATATTACGATCGCCTCTTACAATTGTTAAAACTGGTTCGTTGTTAGCCATATCAAAATATACTACTGCTTTAAAGACATCCTTTAATGAAACATTTAAGAAATTACTTACTTCTTCGATAGTTTTCATATGTGGAGTATCTTTTAAAGTTAATTCTAATTCTTCTTCATCAGTTTTGTATTCATCATCAATACAAACAGCTTTTTCAATATCAGCAGCATATCCACAATCACAGTAAATTATATCACTTTCACCAACTTCTGATAAAGCCATAAATTGATGTGAACCACTACCACCGATTGCACCTGTATCAGCTAATACAATTTTATAATTTAAACCTAAACGATTAAAGATATTTTCATATGTTTTATGCATTGTTTGATAACTTACTTCTAAACCTTTTTCATCAAGGTCAAAAGAATAAGCATCTTTCATGATGAATTCTCTTCCTCTCATTAAACCAAAACGAGGTCGTAACTCATCACGATATTTAGTTTGTATTTGGTAAATACACATTGGAAGATTTTTCTTAGATTTAATTTCTGTACGAACTAAATCTGTAAAAATTTCTTCATGAGTTGGACCTAAACAAAATTCTCTTTCATGACGATCATTAAATCTCATTAATTCAGGACCATATTTACTCCATCTACCAGATTCTTCCCATAATTCTTTTGGTTGAATAGCACTTGATAAAATTTCTAATGCTCCTGAATTATCCATTTCTTCACGAATAATATTTTCAACCTTATTTAATACACGAAGTCCAAGTGGTAAATAATTATAAACACCAGCCACTAACTTTCTAATCATGCCAGCTCTAATTAATAAAACATGACTTGCAATTTGTGCTTCATTTGGTGCTTCTTTTAAAGTTGCTATTAACATTTTACTTGCTTTCATAAGTAAACCCTCTTTCTATGACGCATTATTATATCATATTTTTCAATTTTTTTCAATCGATATTACCTAGTTAAATTACTAGGCTTTTTATTTTGACTTTAAAAAATATATTTGATATAATTTACATAAGATAATTAAATAAGGAGGAAATTAAAAATGTCAAAAGTTTTAAAATTATCTAGTTTATTTGTTATGGTTTTAGCATTTGTTTTATTATGTGGATGTGCTCCTAAAGATGTTGCTAAAGCAGAAGAAAAAATGACTGAAGCTGGTTATCTTTGTAAAGGTTATCAAAGTGAAGAAGCTGAAGGATTTGTAGGTGGTTTCTTTGCTACTAAATTAACTGAAAACTTATACGCTTCATTATATGACTCTAGTAAAGCTGCTAAAGAAGCTGCTGAAAAATTAGGCGATAAAGATTCTATCCAAGTTATTGGTAAATGGGTAGTTTGGGGTAGCGAAGGCGCTATTAAAGCATTTAAAAAATAATTAAATAAAAAGAATCTGTTTATATAACAGATTCTTTTTTAATTTAATATTTTATTAATAATTTTCTCTAAATTTTCTGTAATCATCATAAAACCAAGATCTGTCGGATGACATCCATCTACTGTAGCTTCACTTGCATATTTACCAAGTAATTTATGTCCATCATAAAAATAGATATTCTTATCATATTTCTTATGCTTATTTACTACACTTCTTTGATATTTAAGTCTTGATAATTGGTCTAAATAGTTCGCTTCTACATGGTTTTCAACAGACATTCTAATTTTACTCAAAACTAAAATTGGAACTAATGGATAAGTTTCTCTTAATTTATTAATAAAGTTATCTAATGTATCTTTTAGCATAGGTAATGTAGCATTAGCTTCATAATCTAAAATAAACATTTTGACATTTTCAATTGAACCTAAGATTTCCGCAATTTCTACTTGACCTCTACCATTTCCTGAAAATCCAAAATTAAGCACTTCATATCCCATTCTTCTAGATAAAGCATTAGTATAACTCATTCCACCACGTGATGCACACCCACCTTGAGTAATAGATGTTCCATAACATACTATTTTACCTTTTGTAAAAAGTTCTTCTCCTTTGTTGATTGTAGCATCTAAGTCAATACCTACTTCGATTTCTTCAATTCCTCCATATAAAGGAAGATTTATTAAATATAATCGATCTTCTTTTGGCCAATTAGTAAAGTATGTAAATTCATATTCTTTCAAACTATAATGATATGATGCTGTTCTAAAATAAGTTAAACTCTTAAAATCCTTACCAATATACACATCACATCCACCTTGACCAGTAAATGGCATATGGGACATATTAAAAGTATGTCCAAGTTTCACTTTAATTTTTAATGTAGAAGTATTACTTCTAAATACTAACATCCCTCCACTTGGTTGTTCAACTAAATAATGTAATCCTTCTGCTAATTCTTTAATCATTTCATCGGTTTCTTTAGGGAATCTAACAAAACGTTTATCCTTTTCAAACCAATTCAATCCGTATATTTTAATACTATTATTATATTTAGGATTTATATATTGTAATTCTTGTTCTGTTTCTTTGTTTATAAAATTAGTATCTATTTTTTTAATATCTGGCATAAATATCTCCTTTTCTAATAGTATACCATTTTTTAGATATAAAAGTAAAAAATAAGAAAAAAACTTGAACATTTGTTCAAGTTTTAAACTGCTTCTACTTTCTTAGTGATATTCTTAATTTCTCTTTCAATTTCATAGGCTTTATCTTGAAGTAATTCATTTCTTCTCGCAATATATTCTACTTCTGCTTTATAATAAGAATTCATTTTTACTTTTCTATATATTATAAAGATAATAACAAGTATTGCTAAGAATCCAAAGAATATACCAACGCCAAAAATTAAATTAAGGATGAAGTCTAAATTAATAACAATAACTGAACCAATACCTAAGAACTCTAAAATAGGTATAAATTTTTCAGCTTCTGTTCCTTTTAATTCAATTGTCTTGCTCCAAGTATCATCTAGTGGCACTTCTTCACCATTAACATTAACACTTAAATTTAATTTTTCTACAATTGTAGGATCTGTTTCATATCCAAACTTAATAAAAGTACAAACAAAAGCACCAAGCACTAAACATACTAAAATATAAATTAAACCAATTATAGCTAATTTACCAAAAGCTTTAAAGCTTTTTTTGTTTACCCTCTTATATTGATATCTATCAATAAAATCAAGTGCTGTTTCAGCTTGTTGTAATTGTGTTTCATATTTTTTAAGTTCTCTATTATGTGGATTTGAATCATCCCTTGTAAATTCAACTTCATAAACTCCACGAGAAGTAACACTTATTGATTCTTTCCAACCAAATTGTTTTAAATATTTTACTCTATCTTTTACAGATTGCACATCTGGATAAGTTTCAACTCTTCTAGCCATAAACTACCCCCTGTAACGATTTGAGCGAATTTTCCATTTTTTCTCTTCTAGTGATAATTCACAATAAGAACATTCGCTACATAAATAAACATACTTAACTAATGCTGAATAATCTTGATATACTTCAGTATAACGTACACTATCATATATTGGTGATGATGTCGTATTTTTAGAACCATCTGTATATGTAGTTGTAGTATATCTTGTACCAACCCTTTCAGTTTGATAGTCGTATTCAATATGCTCACCATCATAAGTTTGTCCAAATTGTTCACCCATTTGTTGTTTATATACTGTATTATATCTACCACAAACAGGACAAATTGGAATATCTCTTCTTCCGACGATGAATCCTAAAAATCTTGCGAAAGGTAAAATAAATGCAGGAGTGTACATAAATGCACCTAATAATTCAATATATCCTCCTTCAATTTTTTCACCAGTCATATAGTTATATATTACATAGGCTACAACACCTATAAATAAGATTAGCGATAATACTAGGCAAACCTTTATCTTTCTAATAAAAGGTGAGCCATTGTGAGCAATTTCACCATGACATGAATCAATTAATCTTCTAATTGCCTTTTTTCCACCTCTAAAATAAATAATAAAGGAAATTAAATGTATTAATGCAATCGCAACAATTTGATATACATTGCCTCCCATAGTTTCAATAGAGAAAAACATTGAAGATACGCCAACAACAGCAGAAAAGATCAATGTCGAAACAAGTAATCCTAATACAATTCTTAAGAATGTTCCAACGGTATGATCCATAACTTTAGAACGATATTTTGGTAAATCAGTTTCATCCCAATTTTCAACATCACGAAGGTAATCATTATACATTATAGCAACAGCATCAAAATTATCTGGTTTACTACCATAATCTTGCATAAAATCCTCCTTATTTTGGTGCATTTTCATATTTTATACTAAAAAAGAAAATACTATCTATATTATATCACTGTTTATATAAAAATTACAATATATTTTTTAAAAAAAGAGTTCTTTTATGAACTCTTTTTTTATTAATTAGCAAAGTAATTTGATATAGTCATCGTATTCTTCGAATAAGTTCTTTGATTTACCGATAACTTCTTCAAATGGTGTTGCGACTATTTGATTTGATTGAACACCAAGACATACACCACTTTCGCCTTCCATTAAACGTTCAACTGCTGCTAAACCTAATCTTGAAGCTAAGATACGATCATATGAAGAAGGTTTTCCGCCTCTTTGAACGTGTCCTAATACTGTAGCACGTGTTTCATAACCACTATAATCTTCAATCTTACGAGCTAAATCATGAACATCAAATAAATGTTCTGTAACGATAATAAATGGATGACGTTTATTTTGTTCTTTAAATGTTTTTGTTTTTTCTAGGATAGTTTGTAAATCATTGTTATCTGTATTTGTAACAACGAATTCAGCACCTGTTGCAAGACCAGCAGATCTAGCAATATCACCACAATATCTTCCCATAACTTCAACAACAGCACAACGTTGATGTGATCCACATGTATCACGTAATTTATCGATTGATTCTACAACTGTATTTAAACAAGTATCAAAACCAATTGTATAATCAGTAAAAGCAATGTCATTATCGATAGTACCAGGTAAACCGATTACTCTAATTCCATGATCATGTAATCTTTTAGCACCTGCATAAGTACCATCACCACCAATAACGATTAATGCATCAATATTATGTTCTTTTAATTGTTGAATACCTCTTTCTCTAACTTCAGGTTGAGGGAATTCTGGAAGTCTTGCAGAACCTAAAATTGTTCCACCTCTTGCAATAATATCAGTAACTGACTTTCTTGTCATTGGTTCATAGTTTTCTCCACCTTCAACAAGGCCTTTATACCCCTCATGGATACCAATAACCTCTAATCCATAAGAACGTGCAGAACGAACAACGGCACGAATAGCCGCATTCATTCCTGGTGCATCACCACCAGATGTCAAAACAGCAATTTTCTTTATCATATTTTCTACTCCTAATTTTTATACTAGTAAATTATACAACTTTTCGACATAATTTGCAAATCATTAACTTAGTTTTTCTAAATGCCAAATACCTTCTACATAATCTTCAATAGAACGGTCTGCAGCAAAGCGCCCTGCTTCACTAATATTTACTAATGACATTCTAGCAAATTCTAATTTATTACGATAAATTGCATCCATCTTATAATAAGCTTCCATATAACTTTCGAAATCTGCTAAACACATGTATTGGTCAGCCACACCTCTACTTGTTAATAAATAATTAGCAATATTTTCGAAACTCTTACCAGCAAAACCGTGTTTTAATGTAGCAATAATTTCTCTAATTTCTTTATTATTGTTGTAATAATAAGTTGAGTTGTAGCCTTTCTTCCAAAGGTCATTAACTTCTGGTGTTGTCATACCAAAGATAAAGATATTGTCATCACCAACAGCTTCACAAATTTCAACATTGGCTCCATCCATCGTACCTAGTGTTACGGCACCATTAATCATAAACTTCATATTACCTGTTCCACTAGCTTCTTTACCAGCTAATGATATTTGTTCACTAATTTCAGATGCAGGCATTAACTTTTCCGCAAGTGTTACGCAGTAATCTTCTAAGAATACTACGTTTAACTTAGCTTTAATTTCTGGATGTTGGTTAATGTCTTCACTAATCTTATTGATTAATTCAATTACTTCTTTTGCAGCATAATATCCTGGAGCAGCTTTTGCACCAAAAATAAATGTTTGCGGAGTAATATCTAAATCTGGATTAGCCTTAAGCTTATTATATAAATTGATAATTTTTAGTACATTTAGTAATTGTCTTTTATATTCATGCAATCTTTTTACATGAACATCAAAACGTGTATTAGGATCAATCACTATTCCTTGTTTTTTATAAACAGCTTCTACAAAATCTACTTTATTTTGATATTTAATATCAAGTAATTTTTGTAAAACTTTTTCGTCATTTTCATATGCTCTAAGTTTTATAAGTTGTTTAGCATCTTTATAATAATCGTGACCGATTAATTCATCTAATAAAGCGCATAAACGAGGATTTGATTGATGTAACCATCTTCTATGAGCAATACCATTAGTTACATTTGTAAACTTTTCTGGTGTAATATCATAGAAATTCTTAAAAATACTACGTTTAATAATATCACTATGCAATTGTGATACACCATTTACTTTATGGCTTCCAAGTACTGCTAAGTTAGCCATTCTAACTCTACCATTAGCAACGATTGCCATATCACTAATCTTCTTCCAGTCACCTGGGAAGTAATTCCAAAGGTCATTTGTAAAACGACGATTAATTTCTTTAATAATCATTGAAATTCTTGGCAACAATCTTTCGAAACGTTCTAAACTCCATGTTTCTAAAGCTTCGACTAATACTGTGTGGTTTGTGTAAGATACTGTTCTAGTAACAATATCCCAAGCTTCATCCCAACCAAGTTCATAATCATCCATTAAAATTCTCATCATTTCAGGGATACATAATACTGGATGTGTATCGTTGATATGAATGCTTGCTTTCTCTGGTAATGTTCTAATATCACCATAATTTTTAATATGGTCATTAAAGATATTTTGAATTGAAGCACTTACTAAAAAGTATTGTTGTTTTAATCTTAAAGCTTTACCTTCTTGATGATCATCAGAAGGATATAATACTTTAGAAATTAATTCAGCTTCATAACTTTCTTTCACAGCGTTTGCATAGTCACCTTGTGAAAATGACTTCATATTGAAAGTTCTAATACTTCTACTACTCCAAAGACGTAGTGTTGATACAGCTTCACTTCCTCCACCACTTATTAACATATCATATGGTAATGCTTCAATTTCAGTAGCATCATGGTATTCATATTTTAATTTACCATTTACTTGTTTTTCAACTACTGTACCACCAAAACGAACTGTTAACGCACGGTCACTTCTTTGAATTAACCAAATTTCGCCACCTGGTAGCCAGACATCTGGCATTTCTGTTTGCCAACCATCAACGATTTTTTGTTTAAATAATCCATATTCATATCTAATTGAAAAACCATAAGCTGGATATCCTAAAGCAGTTAAGCTATCCATAAAGCATGCAGCAAGTCTACCTAAACCACCATTTCCTAAACCAGCATCAGGTTCTTTATCATATAGTTCTTCAATGTCATATCCAAGTTCATTTAGTACTTTTATATAATCGTCTATTAAACCTAAATTATAAAGATTAGTTTTTAAACTTCTACCAACTAGGAATTCCATACATAAGTAATAAACACGTTTTTTCTTTTGTACTTTAACTTCATGGTTGTATGTCTTTTTCTTGGCCATTAATATATCTAAAACTGAAAGACTGACAGCTTTATACATTTGATCAAGTGAGGCATCACTTGGAGTTACGCCAAAATAGTTTGCCAATTTGTCTTCTATTTTGGCTCTGATAGTTGAATCCGACATTTTAGTTCACCTTACTATTTTAATAATTCTTCGTACATTTCTACGTATTTTTTCGCAGAATTAGTCCAACCAAAATCACATGCCATAGCAGCTTTTACATGCTTAGCCCATAATTCCTTGTTATCGTATTCCGCAATTGCTTGTAATACTTTTGAAAGCATTTCTTCAGCATTGATATTATCAAAAACATAACCATTACCTTTAGCTTGGCTAAAATCTTTAATACTATCAGCTAAACCACCAGTTCTTCTAACAATCGGTAAAGCACCATAACGACAAGCAATCATTTGAGCTAAACCACATGGTTCAGAAATTGATGGCATTAAGAAGATATCACTAGATGCATAAATCTTACGTGATAAATCTTGATTGAAAGCAATAATTACTGATAATTTTCCACGATATACTCTTTCTAAATCTCTTAAATACCATTCATAGTAACTATCACCTGTTCCTAAAATTACAACTTGAACTTTTTGTTTTAAAATTTCAGGTAAAGCACTCTTAACTAATTCTAATCCTTTATGACCTACAAGTCTAGTAACCATACCAATTAGAGGAATATCTTTATTAACAGTTAAACCTAACATTTCTTGTAATTGTACTTTATTTTCAAGTTTTAATTCAGGAGTCTTTTTATCATATTTAACGAATAAAGCTTCATCTTTAGCTGGATTATAGAAAGTCTTATCAATACCATTTAAGATACCTCTAAGTTTACCTTCTGCTTTAATTCTTTCCACTTCAAATTCTAAACCTTTAGCGTAATATGCATACATAATTTCTTCTGCATATGTTGGACTTACTGTACTAACATAATTAGAAGTTTCCATAGCACCCTTCATAATATTTAGTTGACCACGATACTCTAATAAATAGCCATCACTTGCGGCTAGTCCAAATACATCCTCAAGAATATCTTCATCATATGAATAGACACCTTGATATTCAATATTATGAACAGTAAAAATTCTCTTAGTTTCTTTAAATCTTTCATCGTTATAATAAGTAGTTCTTAAATATACTGGTACTAAACCTGTTTGCCAATCATGACAATGGATAATATCAGGTGTAATATCTAAATATTTAATCGTTTCAATAGCAGCTTTAGAGAAGAAAGCAAATCTTTCACCATCATCAAAATATCCATAGTAACTTGACTTTTTAAAATAATACTCGTTATCAATAAAATAATAATTAATACCTTTTGAAGAATATTTAAATACACCACAGTATTGTTTTCTCCAAGAAAGATTAACAGTTGTTTGACCAACATATGCTAATTTATTTCTGTAAGTATTATTAGTAAATTTAGAATATAATGGTAAAATTACTGATACTTGATTTTTTTCACCATCTGTATTTACTAGTTTAGCGATTCTTGTAGGTAAGCTACCAATAACATCAGCTAAACCACCAGATGCAAAGAATGGTTGACATTCAGAAGCAATAATTACGATTTGTTTTTCATTCATAAAACTTTCTCCTTAAATCATCATATTTTTTGCTACATAATAAGGTAACTTAGCGCATCCAGATAATTCTTGATGACTTCTAATTGTTACATTCTTATCAGTAACAACAGCATTTAATTTTACATTTTCTAATACCATTGTGTCTTGCATTAAAATACAATTTCTAACAACTGTATCTTTACCAATTTTTACACCACGGAATAAAATACTATTTTCAACAGTACCTTCAATTATACATCCATCAGCAATAAAGCTATTTTTAACAACTGCATTTTTACCATACTTTGTAGGTGCAGAATCTCTTACCTTTGTATAGATTGGACATACTTCTAATACTTGTTTTCTTACTTCTTCATTTAATAAAGCCATATTATTTGCATAATATTGTTCCATAGAGTTATTCGCAAGAAATACTCCTGTATAGTTATAACCAAAGATTCTTAATGAAGAAATATTATTTATAATAAACTCTTGTTCAATAGATGTAGCACCTTTTGATGCAGCTTCACTTAATAATGTTTGAAGTAATTTTCTTTTAATTACCCAAGCATTAATAACGGCTTTTTGAACGCCGTTAATTTCTTTAATCATTGAAGCTTTTTTAACACGGCCATGTTCATCAGTATCTACTACTAAGTATTCTTCATGAATCTCTTGTGGTTCTAATTCTTTATAAATTAAAGTAATATCTGCATTAGTGTCTTCATGTTGATTTAAGACATCAGTATAATCAATTGTGTTAACACTATCACATTCTGTTAAGATAATGTTTTCTTCTGGACATTTTGTAATAAAACCAATAATACCTTGTAATGCTTCTAATTGGTTTCCATAAACATTACCACTTTTATAGTTTCCAAATGGTGGGAAGATTACTACACCACCATTTCTTCTTGATAAGTCCCAGTCCTTACCACTACCAATGTGGTCCATTAAAGATTGATAATTACGTTTTGCAATAATCGCAACTTGCGTAATATCGGCATTTACCATATTTGATAAAGCAAAGTCAACTAAACGGTATCTACCTCCAAATGGAATAGATGCTTCAGTTCTTTTTCTTACTAATTCATCAATTTGTCCAAATTTGCCATCTGAAAAAATAATTCCTGCAGCTCCCATTTATTTAACCTCCCTTTCAATATTTAATGCTTTGCCAATTACTTTATTAGCTTCAACTTCATAGCCTCTACCAATAACCGTAATTTCTTTAGTTGTTGCATCTACTTCACCTACTTTAGCATTTTCACCGACTACTACATCTTCATCTAAAATAACATATGCAACATGAGCATTCTTCTTAATAACAGTATTATTGAATACAACACTATTTTCCACAATAGCTCCTTCTTCAATAATAACATTTGATCCAATTACACTATTAACAACTTTACCTAATACTTGGCATCCACCACTAATAATAGAATTTTCAATTTTTGCGTTTTCTCCAAGATATTGAGGAGTTCCACCAGAAATACGTGAATGGATTTTCCAGTATGGATTATATAAGTCAAAGTTTGGATTATCACCAAGTAAATCCATATTCGCAATCCATAAGCTTTCAATAGTTCCTACGTCTTTCCAATATCCTTTAAATGGATATGCAACCATATGTTCTTTATTATCTAACATATTTGGAATAATATTTTTACCGAAGTCATGAGCAGAATCTACTACTTCATTATCTTCTTCTAAATACTTTATTAGTTTGTCCGTTTTAAAGATATAAATTCCCATTGATGCTTGATTATTTTTAGGAACTTTTGGTTTTTCTTCAAACTCTAAGATATTCATATCTGGATCTGTATTCATAATACCAAAACGACTTGCTTCTTCATATGTAACTTCTAATGTTGCAATTGTACAATCAGCATTTCTTTCGATATGATATTCTAGCATATCGGCATAATCCATTTTATAGATATGGTCACCTGATAAAATAATTACATGATCTGAGTGATAATTTTTAATAAAATCAATATTTTGATAAATGGCATTTGCTGTTCCTAAATACCAAGCACTTTTATCTTTAGCTTGATATGGAGGTAAGATATGAACACCACCATAGTTTCTATCTAAATCCCATGGAGCACCATTACCAATATAATCATTTAAAATTAATGGTTGATATTGTGTTAATACACCGACTGTATCTATTTTGGAATTTGTACAATTAGATAGTGGGAAATCGATAATACGATATTTTCCACCAAATGAAACAGCAGGTTTTGCAACTTTTGTTGTTAATGCTAAAAGACGACTTCCTTGTCCACCTGCAAGTAGCATTGCTATACATTTTTTATTTTTTTGCATTACTTTTCTACCTTTCTAAAATATATTCCACAATTTGCTGGAAGATCAAATACTAATCTACCATCAGTAACAACAAACGTTTTACCAATCAATTTGTTTTGTCCTCCATATTTGGTATCATTACTAGCAAAAATTATTTTGTATTTTCCATTTTCAACATTAAAGGAGTATCTATTCCAATCACAAAATGAAAAATTTAATACCGATATAAGCTTTTTATTACTTTGGTCAATTCTTTCATAAGTAAAAGTATTATGACCATTATCGTCAACAATTATCCAATTAAAACCTTCCCAAGAATCATCTAATTCATAAAATGGTTTATTTTTTAAATATACATGATTCAAATCTGCCACAAACTTTTGAAAATCACTATGAAGTGGATATTGAAGTAATAACCAGTCAATCTCCCTATCATCTCGCCATTCAATTATTTGAGCGATTTCATTTCCCATAAAGTTAAGCTTTTTGCCTGGATGACTCATCATATACATTAAATATGTCTGAAGAGACATAAACTTTTGATAATAATCTCCAGCCATTTTATTAACAAGTGATAACTTACCATGAACAACCTCATCATGAGAAAGTGGTAAAATAAACTTTTCTGAATAGGCATAAGTTAATTGGAAAGTAATTTTATTATGTTCATATTGTCTAAATATTGGGTCAGTTTTCATATAAGCTAAAGTATCATTCATCCAACCCATATTCCATTTATAAGTAAATCCTAATCCGCCATAATCTACAGATGTTGTTATATTTGGATAAGTTGTTGATTCTTCAGCAATCATCAATATACCACTATCTAAATCACTGATAGCTTTATTTAATTTTTTAATAAAAGCTACAGCTTCTAAATTAATATTTGTTCCAAGATTGTTTTTACGCCATTTACCTTCTTCTCTACAATAATCTAAGTAAAGCATTGAAGCCACAGCGTCAACTCTTAAACCATCAATATGATATTCTTGTAATAAATATAATGCATTAGATACTAAGAAACTTTGAATTTCACACCGCCCATAATCAAATGTTCTTGTTCCCCAACCTGCATGTTCTCTTTTAAGAGGATCACTTGGTTCATAAAGAAAAGTCCCATCAAAATCGATTAATCCATGTGGATCTTTACAAAAATGTCCTGGCACCCAGTCAACAATTACTCCAATATTATTTTGATGCATAATATCAACAAACTCCATAAATTGTTTAGGTGTACCAAATCTCGATGTTATACTATAAAAGCCCGTAACTTGATAACCCCATGATGGATCATATGGATATTCTGATATTGGCATTATTTCAATATGGGTATAACCCATTTTTTTAATATAATCACTAATTTCATAAGCTAATTTAATATAGTCAAAGAAATTTCCATCCGAATATGTTCGCCATGAAGCTAAATTCAATTCATAAATATTTAATGGTTTATTATAATAATGATGTTTTTTTCTTTTTTTCATCCATACTTTATCATTAAATTGATAACCATCTAAATTATAAACTTTTGATGCTGTATTTGGACGAAGTTCTGAGTGAAATGCGTAAGGATCAGATTTTAAAATATATCTATTACTTTTTGTTAAAATAGCATACTTATATGAAGAAAACTCTTGAACTTTAGGAACAAAAACTTCCCAAAGCCCTTCATTAGTAATTTTCTTCATCACATTTTTATATCTATCCCAACCATTAAAATCGCCAACAACCGCAACCTTTTTCGCATTAGGAGCCCACACTCGAAAAACAACCCCATCATTTTCCATATGCGAGCCTAATAACTTATAAGCATTATAATTAGTACCTTGATGAAATAAGTAAATTCCTTGTTCTTGATTCATGGTAAAAATTTCCTTTTCTGATTCTTATTATACCATTAAAATATTATTTTATCAACTAAACTAAAAAAAGAAAAAGAATAATAAATCGACTACATTTTATTAAATTTAACAAATTTCAATTTAAACCAATAATTTGCGAGACGATTTTTTCACTTTTTTAGTTTATTAAAAAACTAATTTTTCGAATAAATAATTTAATATTACATTATTAAATTAATTTTATACTTAATGATTATTTCCTAGTTACATATTATATTAATACATATAATAAATTGAAGAAAAAGGAGGTTTATTATGCAATATCAACTTGTCAAAGGGAAAAATGGGGAAAGATTTTGGTTGCCTATTATAGCAGGAGCAGCCATTCTATCTGCGCCATTTTGGTTTAACAATAAGCAATGTTGTAATAATCAACAATACTATCCACAATATTATCCATACCCTGTGTATCCACCACAAGGTTATTATCCAACGCCATATTACTATCCATATACCCATACTACAACAATTTACAATCAATAAAGTTCAGTTATCTGAACTTTTTATTATTAATTTCATATAATAAAATGAGGTGAAAAAATGATTATAATTGATGCAGGTCATGGTGGATTTGATCCTGGTGGTGGAAGTAATCCATATTTTAAAGAAAAAGAATTGACTAAAAAGATCTCCGATTATCAAAAGAAAAGATTTGATGAATTAGGAATACCTTCTATATTAGTTAGATCAAACGATGAAACACTAAACCCAAAAGATAGAACTAAAAGGATTGCAGAAAATGGAGCTAAAGAAAGCGATATTTTAATTTCAAATCATATCAATAATGGAGGTTCAAAAGGAGCTGAAGTAATATATTCAGTTAAAAGTGATAACGAACTACCTAACATGATTGCAAATGAACTTGCTAAAACTGGCGTAACTATTCGTAACGTTTATACAAGACTTAATCGATTAGGACGTGATTACTACTTTATCATGCGAGATACTATACCAAATAAAAGTATGATTATTGAATACGGATTTGCGGATAATGATGAAGATACTTATCGATTACTTTATGAATGGCCTAACCTTGCGGAAGCTGTTGTTAAAGCTATAACTAATTACTATCAACTACCTTACACACCACCTAAAGAAATTACCTATATTGTTAAACCTAATGATTCATTATATTCTATCGCAACAAAATTTAATACTACAATTGATAAAATCAAAAATAATAATAATTTAACATCAAATACAATATACCCAGGTGCAACACTTTTAATTTCGTGATAAATTCTAGTAACCTTGCATACTTTTTAATAGGTGTGTTATGAGTTACTTTTTTTCATTTTTAATTGCAATTTTTTATTTAATCTTTTGTTTTTTATATCCTAATTTAATTAAAGAAGCAACTATTGATACTATTAATACTTTTTTAAAAATTTTATTACCTTCAATTTTACCAATGTATGTTATTTCAAATATCTTAATAAATAATGTTTTATTTAATAAGCTAACTAATAAATTAAAATTCTTATTTAGAGTTTTTGATAGTTCTAAAAGTATTACGCTCTTTTTAACTAATATTTTAGTTGGTAGTCCTTCATCTGTTATTAATGTAATAAATAGTTACAAAAATGAAGAAATTAGCAAATCAGATCTTATAATCTTAATAAAATCAAGTTCTTTTATGAATCCTTTATTTATCATTACTATCTGCAAATTATTTCATTTTAATCTATTAATAACTTTCTATTTTATTATCACCAATATTCTAATCAACTATATAATTCTTATAACAAATAAGAAAAAAACAATTTCAAGTTTTACATATAAAAATAAATTAGATTTTTTAAAACTATTAACTAATTCTTTTCAAATGGTATATAGTATTTTTATTATACTTTTATTTATCAACTTTTTAAAACTTCCAATTTCTTTGATAGATAACAAACTAATTCAAATTTCTTTTTCCTTTTTAGAAATAACCTCGGGAATACTATTTATAAACAAGTTAAATTTTTCTCTTCTTATCAATATCTTTTTAATTATTATATTATTATCAACTAATGGCATAACAATTTGTCTACAAGCAATAAATGAAATAAAAAAAGTGTCTAATTCTAGACACTTAATTAATTGTTTTCTAAAAAGTAAAGTTTATCAGTTAGTTTTAAACATGCTATTATTTTTGATATTTTTTATATAAAGCTTCTTTTACAACTTCAGGGACAAACTCTGAAATATTGCCATTAAAACCTACTAATTCTTTAACACTACTACTAGATAAGAATGAATATTCATGACTACTCATGATAAAGATAGTTTCAACATTTTTATCTAATGATTTATTGATTGCGGCCATTTGAAGTTCATATTCAAAATCACTGACCATTCTTAAACCCCTAATAATTGCTGTTGCATTTACTTTTTTCGCATAATCAACAGTTAATAATGAAGTTTTATCTACTTCAATATTTGGAATATCTTGAACTGATTCTTTAATCAATTCCATTCTTTCTTCAACTGAAAACATTGTTTTCTTGTTCATATTAATTGGCACAACCACAATCACTTTATCAAAGAGTTTTGCGGCTCTTTTTATAATGTCTAAATGACCATTAGTAATTGGATCAAATGTACCAGGATATACACCAATACGCATAGTTACTCCTTTTCTAGTATTAAAACTTCACTACTTGAATATCTTCGACAAAGTTTAACTTTGTACCCTTCATAATCTTTTTGAACTACATCTTCTTTTGGATATTCAGCCACTATATATCCACCATCTGCTAGTAAGTCATTTTCAATAATATAAATAATTAATTCATCGATAACTTTTAGTCTAAATGGTGGATCTAAAAAGATAATATCAAACATATTCGAATTATCAAATCTTTTTATAATTTGTTTATAATCACCATAAAGAACAGTTAATTCTTTCATTGAATTAAGATTTTGAGCGTTCTTTTTGATTATGTTAATAGCATCTAGATTATTATCTAAAATATAAGCTTTTTTCGCACCTCTACTAATAGATTCTAAACTTAATGCACCACTGCCACCAAATACATCTAAAATAGTAAACCCCGGAAGCATTCCACCAAGACTAGAAAATATTGCTTCTTTTGTTCCATCTAAAGTTGGTCTAGTTGATAGACCTTCTAAAGTTTCTAACTTTCTTCCTCGATTAATTCCTGCTATTATTCGCATATTTTATATCTCATCAACCCTATGGTTTGTTTTTTCAATATAATAAAAATCATCAGACTCATCATATTGAATTGAATATTCAACACAATCTACTGTAAATATTGGATAATTATCACCTTTTTCATAAGCAGTATGATGATGAAGAATAATCGTATTACCATCATCTATTTTACCACCTTGACTTAAAGGGCGCATATAAGCAACAACCCAGCCAACTTGATTAGCAACCATATAATCATCACGCTTTATTTTACGGCCAGTAATATCATAAGCATATTCTAAACTTCCAAATTCATGTTCCCAAACAAGTAATGCTTCTTTTTTATCCATAGGATACCTCTTTCTTTTAAATTCAATAAATTATATCAAATAATAACAATTTATGCAAGTATTATGAGTTAGTTGTTACGATCATACATTTGATCAATAGTAATAACCGCATTTAATTTTTCATCTTTTAGCGCAATTAATTGTTTAATTTCACTCTTCACAACTGCTGGTTTTAAATGATACTTAACAGGAATTACCACATCAAACACTAAGTTTGTGTGTGTTGGTCCACTGACAATTCTAAAATCATGGATGCTAAAGCTTTCATCATAATCAGCAACTATTTCTTGAACTAATTGTTTTAAATTTTGTGTGTTTTCATCATAAATATCTACTGGATCCATGTGAATTACTAAATCAATATTTAAATCATTCTTAAAATCTTTTTCGATATTATCAATCATATCATGGGTTGCCATAATATCTTGTCTTGAATCTACTTCAACATGTACAGTAATAAATTTTTTATTTGGACCATAACTATGAAAAACTAAGTCATGTATACCTAATACGCATTCATAAGCTAAAATCTTATGACTTATTTCATCAATTTCTTCTTTTGAAGGAGCTACACCTATTAATGGCTTAGTTGCTTCTTTTACCAAATCTATACCAGATTTTAAAATAAAGATTGAAACTAATAATCCTAGATAACCATCAATATTTAAACTAGTTAGCGCGTTTACAATTACCCCTACTAATACTACTCCAGTTGAAATTACATCATTTAAGCTATCTTGTGATGTCGCAAGTAAAGTTGTCGAATTAATTGTTTTACCGAGCTTACGATTAAAAAGACCATGCCATAATTTAAATAAAATAGATACACCTAATATAATATATACAAATGTATTAGTTTCAACAGCTGTTGGTTCAATGATTTTTTCAATTGAAGATTTAAATAGCGTTCCACCAATTAAAATAATAATTAATGCAACGATCATACCGCTAATATATTCTATTCTTTCATGACCAAATGGGTGTTCTTCATCAGGTGGAAGAGTTGACAATTTAAAGCCAACCATTGTCACTACACTAGATCCGGCATCTGATAAATTATTAATTCCATCTGCCATAATTGATAAACTACCACTTACTAAACCAGCAAGAATTTTAAAAGTACAAAGAATAATATTTAAGACAATACCTACAATTCCTGATAGTATTCCATATTTTCCACGGACTTTAGAATCATTAATATTTCGATAATCTTTAATAAATAATTTTAACAATAATTTCGTCATAAATCACCTTTTTATTATTATTTTTATAAATTATACTATATTTATAAATTCTTTTCAAGGAAAATAAAAAACAGGTTTTAAAACCTGTTTATTTTATAAAATAGCATATATAATATAGAATACTAATCCAAGGGCCATATAAATACCACCACATAACATAAAATGCGCTACAGGTGATTTTTTATCTTGTTTAGCCAATCGATAATCACCAAAGTTTTGGTATTTTCTGTCTGTCGGATCTTTCTTAAATACAGAAAAAGCTGTTTGAATACCATAAGATAGCATATCAAAAGCACCCTTATTAGAACAAATAACAATAATACCAAAACAAATATAGATAATTCCTGGTGCCATAAAGCAATCAGATACATCACCAATGATATCCTTGGCATTAGTTAAAGCCCAAGTATTTTTTAAAAACAATACTCCAAATGAGCAAGCAATTAAAATAATTGCACTTATAATATATTTTTTTAGACTCATAATTATTACCCTTTTAAAAAAATCTAGTAGTTTAGAAGCAAACTACTAGATTTATATACTATTTATTTAACTCTTCTTGATATCTAGCAAATTCTTCATTATTACAATATACAAAGTGTCCTGGAGCAACTTCACGCATACTTGGTAAATCAGTACGATAATCGTGAGCAGCAATTGGATTATATGTAATTCTCTTACGAGCCTTTTCTAGATGTGGATCTGGAAGAGGAATTGCAGAGAATAATGATTTTGTATATGGATGTAATGGATGAGCAAAAATTTGATCTGAAGTAGATAATTCAACAATCTTACCATAATACATAACCGCAATTCTATCAGAGAAATATTTAACTACTGATAAATCATGGGCAATGAATAAAATTGTTAAACCTAAACGTTCTCTAATTTCATTTAATAAGTTAATAACTTGAGCTTGAATAGAAACGTCTAATGCAGAAATAGGTTCGTCAGCAATAATAAATTCAGGATTTAAGATGATTGCACGAGCAATACCGATACGTTGTCTTTGACCACCTGAGAATTCATGTGGATAACGGTCAGCGTGTTCATGAACTAATCCAACCATATCAAGTACACGATATACTTGTTCTTCGATATATGCTTTATCTTTAATACCTCTAATAATTAAACCTTCAGATATGATTTCTCTTACAGTCATACGAGGATTTAAAGAAGCGATTGGATCTTGGAAAATCATTTGAATTTTATTAGTAATACTATCTTTCTTTGCTAAACGAAGTTCTTCTTTATATTGTCCTTCAAGTTCTTCTTTTTCTTCTTCAGTTGCTTTTTCAAATAAAGAAGCATATTTTTCATTAACAAGTGCTACTTGTCTTTTTGCATATTCTTTATTACAATTTTTATGATCAAATTTAGCTGATTTAATTTCTTTCTTTTGTTCAGCAATTTTTTCAACATATTCTGATTTTAAAGTAGCTATTTCACTGTTAATTCTTTCAGTTTCATCAGGATTAGCTTTTAATTGTTCTTTTAATTCATTAACTCTTGCTTTTAATTCAGCTTTTAATTGAGAGATTCTTTCTTTGTATCTTCTAGTACCAGCACAAATACGATGACCTCTAAAGTAAACTGAACCACCAGTTATGTTGTATAAACGAATAATTGAACGACCAGTTGTTGTTTTACCACAACCAGATTCACCAACTAAACCAAATACTTCACCTTTATAAATTTCAAAATTTACATCATTAACAGCTCTATTAACAAATTTCCCAAATTTGAAGAATTGTTCTAGATGTTCAACTTTAAGTAAAACTTCTTTTTGAGTAGGATTATTATTTTCCATTGTTTTCCTCCTCTAATCTTTTCTTCATTCTTGCAATACGTTCTGTAACGATTTTTGGAGCTTCTACTTTAGGAGCACTTGGGTGTAATAACCAAGTTGCAGCTTTATGAGATTCAGAAACTTCAAATAGTGGTGGCTCTTCTTCAAAGTCAATTTGAAGAGCATGTTTATTTCTTGCAGCAAAGGCATCACCTTTAGGTGGGAAAATCATATTAGGAGGTGTACCTGGAATTGCTTCAAGTTTTTCTTCAGTATCTAAGTCAGGCATTGAACTTAATAAAGCCCATGTATATGGATGACGTGGATCATAGAAGATATCATCATCAGTACCATATTCAACAATCTTACCTGCATACATAACAGCAATTCTATCTGCCATGTTTGCAACTACACCTAAATCGTGAGTAATAAAGATAACTGATAAATTTCTTTCAACTTTTAATTTGTTGATTAATTCTAGAATTTGAGATTGAATAGTAACGTCTAATGCAGTAGTAGGTTCATCGCAGATAAGAATATCAGGATTAGCAGCTAATGCAATAGCAATAACGATACGTTGTCTCATACCACCTGAGAATTCAAATGGATATTGACGATATCTAATTAATGGTTCTGGAATACCAACTTCTTCTAATAATTTTAATGCTTTAATTTTAGCAATCTTTTTATTAACTTTATAAACAACTTGTGAAGCTTGTTCTTTAAAGAAGTCAACTAATGCAACCATTTTTTCTTGTTTATTAAATTCATGATCTTTTTCAATTTGTACTTCATAATTAGCTTTTAATTTTCTAATGATACCACAAATTTCATCACAAACCATTTGTAAATCAATTAATGATGCTGGAACAACTTTCCAGTCAGGATTTTTACCTTTAGCAATTAAAGCATCACGTTTAGCACTTTGTTTTGCAAAACGTTTTTCTTCAGCAGGATTATTTTTTAATGCGAAATAATATTTATTTAATACATTATTCATGCTTGAAACAAATGTATATTCAACATTATTTTTAACAATTTCTAATCTATCAATAGCAGCATAAACTTTTGCAAATAAAGGTTTTACAACAGCACTAGCTTCTTTTTTATTGAAATTAGGTTCTTTAAAGAATACTTCAACTTCTGATAAAACATTAATTAATTCATTTTTTGCAGCTAAAGATTCATTATGTGAATGTTGTAAAGCGTCAGCCCCAACATTAATAAATCCAATCATAAAGTTGTCATCTAAATATTTTCTAGTCATTTTGTTTAATTCTTCAACAGACATATCATAAATACCATCTAAAGAATTATCTAAAGCATAATAACCTAATGTAAAGAAATTAATTTTTTCTGCTTCTAAAGCGCTATTAATAAGTTTTAAAGTAAGTTCAATTAATTTTTTAAGATTTTCTGAAATTTCTTCTACTGATTTACTAGCCTCACTAGAACATATATCTAATAAACTATTTAATTCTTCAGTTTCAGATGAAGGTTTTACAAAGCTTTCATCTACAACTTTTTTAACTGTTTCTTTAATTGATTTAATTAATTTTGAAGTATTTACCTTTTGATGCTTAGATACTAAGAATGAGAATTCTTCTAATTCTTGTTTTAATTCATGAGAAACTCTTACTCTTTCATTATAAGCATTTTCTAATTTTAAACTATTAATACAGAAAGTATCAAATTTTTTGCAAGCTTCAGTATTAGCAGTTTGAACTGCAGAATCACATTCAGCATTCATATGTTTATTTAATAAACTTAACATATGATTAAATGTCTTTTTAGCATTTTTTCTACCAACTTTATTTTTAAGAATCATTGCTTCTGTAAGTTGTTTACCAACACGCATAATTGGATTTAAACTTGACATTGGATCTTGGAAGATCATAGCAATTTTATCACCACGAATTTTGTGGAAATCTTCTTCTGTTATTTTTAATAAATCTTGACCATCATAGATGATTTCTCCACTTTCGATAATAGCATTACCAGCAGAAATACCAATGATAGCACGGTTAGTAACTGATTTACCTGAACCAGATTCACCAACAATTGCTAAAGTTTCACCTTTATATAAATCAAAACTAATATTTCTAACGGCTTGTACTTTACCACCTGGAGTACGGAATGATATTCTAAGATTATTAACTTCTAATTTCTTTTCCATCTTAATCCTCCGATCCTCTTAGTGAAGGGTTAAACGCATCACGTAAACCATTACCAAATAAATTAAATGTAATCATTAATAATGCAATAAATATTGCAGGGAATAAAATTGCATGTGGATAAGTAGATAATGAACCTCTTGCAGTAGCCATTAATGTACCTACTGATGTTGTTGAACCAGTACTTAAATTGATAATACCTAAGTAACTTAAACTAGATTCAGAGAAAATTACACCAGGAATTACTAATACTGAACTTGTAATTAATGTACCTAATGCATTAGGGAAGATATGTTTAAACATAATTCTTCTGTCACTTGCACCTAAAGTTCTAGCTGCAAGAACATATTCTTGATTCTTATATCTATAGAATTGCATACGTGTTGTACTTGCCATACCTATCCATCCGGTTAATACGAATGCGAATAATAGTGTCACAACTGTACCAACTTTATCTGCAATATGTAATTTAAATAATGTAACTACTACCATAAATGGTACGTTACCTAAAATATCAGAGAAACGTTCCATTGCCATATCCGCAACACCACCATAGTAACCTTCAATAGCACCATAAATAGCACCAATGAATAAGTTAATAGCAGCTATACAAATTGCAAAGAATAGACTAAATCTTGCACCACTTGATAAACATACAAATAAATCTTTACCAAATTTATCACTACCAAATAAGAAACTAGGTTCACCATGACCATATAAGAAATCATGATATAAATTATAATTAAGACGAACTAAATAGTTTCCTCCACTTACTTTTCTAGCATAATCGTATTGTTTTTCACCATTTTCCTCAACTCTCATAATACTTGTGTAGCCATCATTACCACTATAAGGTATATAAGCATTTTGTAATCCAGTAAGCGCGGCTTCAGCAGAATCTGTATTTGTAAAACCAACTGGCATACCTTTATTTAATCTATCAGCCGGTTTAATTGGTTTAGTTGGATCAGGGTTTGCAGGAATGTCTATTATTTGATACCAAACATTAGCATCATTTTTATATAAACTACCTTCGTCAAATGCATAAGAAACTATCGGATATATAATTTGTAATTCATTATCATCTTGATATTTTTGAAGAGCAGCATACTGCTCGCCAGTCAACTGAACATATTTCATAAGAGACTTAGTATAACTATTTAAATATACTGTATAATAAGTATTATGATAAATGTATGGACCTTGTTGAGATTCTGTATCATATGAATCATAAACTTTTTTGATGACATTTTCCCCTGTTTCCATTTCAATGGCTTTGAGTATAATGTAATCAGTTTTAGAAACAACTTTTTTAGAATATCCATCCCATCCTAAGAATGAAAAAGTTTTTGACTTGGGAAGATAATAAGATAAATTCAAATCGTTAAATGCAACATCATATTTAGAAACAAATGGGCCAACGACTGCAAATAACAATAAAAATATAATAATAAATGCAGCAACTACTGAACCTTTATTTTTACAAAATCTTCTAAATGCATCTTTAAAATATCCAACAGGTTTAGTATCTAATTTTAAGTCATGAATTTCTCTATTTGATACTAAAGTAAATTTTTCTTGTGGAATGTGATTATATTTTTCAAATTGTTTTTCATTAATCATATTATCTAGCCCCCATTCTAATTCTTGGGTCGATGATACCATAACTTATATCTACAACAATACCAGCTGCTAAACCTATAAAGATATAGAATGCAGACAATAGCATAAAGAAATTATAATCTTTTGCAGTAATAGATTGTACATATAATCCACCAACACCAGGAATACCGAAAATACTTTCAATAATTAATGATCCAGAAAGAATACCCACGAATTGACCAATAATCATTGGGAAAATTGGAACCATCGCATTTCTTAAAGCATGTCTAACAGTTGCTTGACCCTTAGTTAAACCTTTAGTTCTTGCAAGCAACATAAAATCACTTGTTAATACTTCTGTTAATTCTGCTCTTGTATATCTAGTAAATCCAGCAATAGTACCAAACGATAAAGACAAGATAGCAGGAATTAATGAAACGAATGTCGCCCAACTTAAATAATCTGAAAGAGTTTCACATGGTTGCATTAGAAATGGGAACCATTTTAATTTGAAACAGAAAATATATTGAATTAAGAAAGCATATACATAACTTGGTACACTTACAAAAATCATTACTCCTGTAGAAACAAAATGATCTTGCCATTTATTTTTCTTTAATGCTGCATAAATACCTAATGCCAAACCAATAGGAACAGAAAATAACATTGAATATATATTAACTAAAATTGTAGCAGGAAGTTTTTGAACAAAAATCTCAGAAACATCGCTTCCAAAATACATATTTTCACCAACACCCCAGTCACCTCTTACAATGACAGATTTTAAGAAAATAAAAAACTGTTCGAGTATTGGTTTTCCATATCCTAAAGCTTCACGTCTCATTTGAATAATATTAGAATCTTGACCAAATACTTTTACATTTGGTAAAGGTAATAATTTTATTAAAACGAAACAGACAACCATAATTGTGAAAAATGTTATTAGCATTAATCCCAATCTTTTTAAAATATATTTAAACAAATACATAATAAATCTTCTCCATTTCTCTATTATTAAATATTTCTTAATTTTCAACTAATTAATAAATATTTATAAGAAATCATCAAATATATTTTTTGATGATTTTTTATAAATAATCAGCATAAGCAGAGGGGTTTTCACCCCTCTGCATTTAGCTGATAAATTATAAATTAGTATAATAAACTAATAATTAGTAGCTTAAATTTCCTCCAGGTTGGCTAGCTACATAATCAGCCCATTGACCATCAGTGTAGTTATAAGTGATATAACGTAATCCACCGAAGCCCATACCGAACATATAAGTTTCACTACCATAGTTAACTTTATAAGATAATAATGATACTGAACCTTCATTCATCATAGGAATATGAGTATAATCGCGTAATACTGCTAATTCGCAAGCCGCTAAAATAGTAGCACGTGTATCACCACTGATAACACCAGCAATTTGTTTTGCATAACTTGCATCATATGAAGTTTGACCTTCTGGTGCAGTATAAATGCCATTAACAATTTCCCACCAAGTATAAGCAGTATAAGTATGTTCTTTAACACCATCTCCTAAATCGATATTTAAAGTAACTTCATAATTTTTTGTATTACGATTAATCCATTTATCATATTGGTAAACATCAGATTCACCTGAACCAGCATCTACATAAACTTGGAATAGTGAATATGGATCTAGTGCAGAACCTTGCCATCCAAATCCCCAAGCAGTATCAGCTAAACCATTTTGAATATCGTCACCATAGTCATCACCTAGGTTAGGATTGTAAACATATTCAAATTTTCCATCAAGTTTAGTACCTTTGAATAATTCTGTTAAGCAATTATTAAATGTATTATACCATAATTGTTCATTTTCACTGTCACTAGCAGCACAATAGTCAATTTTAACGATTGTACTAGAAGTCATTAAACCTTGTTCAATAGCTTTGTCAACAGCAACGTCAACTAATTTCTTAGCAGAAGCAAGGTCAAAACCAGAAATAGCAGCATATGCTTCATCTAAAGTTTTAAATTCTTTACCTTCTCCATATTCAACACCCCAGAATTCACAAATAGCTTCTTTAGTAGCAGTATATTTATTAAATGCTTTACCAGCATCTGGGTCAGCAAGAATTAAATCTGAGTATAATGAAGTTGCAGAAGATCCACCTGGGTAAAGGTTAGTAACTAAAGTCTTTCTGTCAATAGCATAACATAATGCTTGACGGAATTCTTTAATAGTTAAAATTGTTTTGTTATATTGTTTTTTAACTGAATCATAAGTAGCAGAATCATAAGTAACACCATTTAATACAGCTTCTCTTTCAACTAATGAAGTGTAATCTGATAATAAGATACCATAGAATGTAGAAGCACCAGTAGCACTATATAATCTAATACTTGATCTATATTTTTCATAGTATTCTCTAGTCATTCCGAAACCATCTAATTTACCTGCTAAGAACATTTGTTCTCTTGTAGAGATTTCTTGAACGAATCTTAAAGTAATTCTATCTGTTTGATATTGTTCATGAACTTGACCGTCAAATTCAGCAACAAATTTTCCATATTCATCAGCAAATGCTTCACTATAACCAAACCAATTTTCATTTCTTTCGAATACCATTAATTGGTCAACAATATATTTAGTCATCTTATATGGACCATAACCTAAATATGTTTCAACTGAAGAACCATAAGTTGAAGACCAAACTTTAGTTTCTTCATTGTATTGTTTACAATTTTCATATAAAGTTTCATTTACAAGTGGTAAACCAATACTATATTTTTTATAGAAACCAGCTAATTGAGTTGTATAGATAATGTCAACTGTCCATTCATCAATCTTCTTTAAACCAACTTTTTCCCAAGGATATTCAGGGAAAGTAGTTTTAGCAACTGAGAAATAAGGCATTTCATTGTCAGCCCATACCCAGTATGCGCTTAAAGGACCTTTAGTCATAATGTTTTTCCAAATTGTGAATAATTCTTCATTCATAGGAACACGTTTGTCACCAGCATATTGGCATAATTGTTCATAATAATTTGTTTCACCATCAGAGAAATAACCTTTATAGTTAGCTAATTTTGTTAAATCTGTTCCACCCATTAAGTTAGCGAAAGCAGTTACGTTTGAAGCATCAAAATATAATCCTTCATAACCTTCTTGAGTACCACCAACAACTTCTACAGCAGAAAGATATGTAGTTTGTCCAGAATAGAAGAAATCTTTAGCACCGAAGATAGCAGTTGAACCAGCATAGTAGTCAGATGCACGATGATTTTGGAACTTAGGATCTAATAAAGCTTTTAATGAATAGATATAGTCATCAGCATTAATAACTTCACCATTTTCCCATGTTGCATGTCTATTTAACGCAATACGGAAAGCATAACCAGAAGTTTCGCCTTCAATACCATAAGAATCATCTTTTGCATATTCAGTTGTAACGTCAACTGGATCAGCAGCAGCCATAACAGGTTTTAATTCAAAACCAGTTTTATCAGCATTATAACTGTATCCATATAAACCTAAAGTTGTATAATCTAGAGGAACTGAATCAGTAGCACTTTCATATTGAAATGGATTAAATGTTTTAGGACTTAAGTTGAATGAACTTTGGTAAGTGTAACCATCTTTAGATGTGAATTCACCATAAATAGAAACATTAGCAGTAACAACATCATTACCCCATGCTTCAGTCATAGCAGCATCTTTAAACATTTCAGATTCTAATACGAAGTTAGAAATTAAACCAGTAGGCTTATTTCCTTCTACAACAGTTTCAGTACCAACTACAGTGTTAACATCGTCAACGTCGTAATAAGTTACTGTATATTTAGTCTTTTTGTCACCGCAACCTACAGTTACAACAACTGCAGCTAATAAAAGAGCGATAACAGAAAACTTTTTAAATAATTTTTTCATATGTTTTCTCCTTTTAAAAAATTTAAATAAACATCTCGTGAATGTTTATATAAATTATACTATATTTTTTATATAAAGTCAACGTTTATGGTCTAATTAGTCGTATGAAAACGTTTGCTTGTAAAAATTTTAAAATTTTTAATTTGAAATTTTATTTAAAAAAACGCCTTTTTGCCTTAAAATTTTACTTTTTTAAAAAAAATTCACAAAAAAATCAGATAATTTTTTTTCGTTGCAAACGTTTACATTTAAAAAAATAACAGGTTTTCCTGTTATTTTCTTTTATTTGGATAATAACTATTATAATAACTATAAGGATTATAATAAGAATAATAGTAATTATTATAGTTAATTTTTTTCATTTTAGGCTTTTTTTCTTCTTCTACTTCTTGTTTTTCTACCGTAACATTCTTTTTAATTTTTTCTATATCGATAGTTGGATAGTAATCTTCTATAAAAGGTTCTACATTATCTATATCATCTTGAATATATTGTGGAATATTTGGAAGATTAATCTTTGCTCCTGGTGCTATATTCTCCCATGAGCGGAAATGGGGATTAGCACTTTTTATTTCTTCAATAGAAACATTATACTTAACACTAATTTCTCTTAACCCTTCATTTGGCTTAACAATATGTACTTTCATTAACTATCCTCATTTAAAAAGTTTTCATTGATTTCATTTTCAAAATCATCAAACATTTCATTAGTTTCATGACATCCAAAAACTGTAACCATCATTTTAGTTTCACCAATTACTTCTGCTAATATTTCAAATAAGATTTCAATTGCTACTTCTCCGTCATTTATACATGCATTTGTACAATTTGGTTGTTGAGTGAAACAAGTCACAACTTCTGTATTATTACCAATTGTATCACAAACAATTTCTCTTAAACGAATTGTATCTTCATAATTAGCAATTGCTCTTGCGATATTAGTTGTTTCATTGTTTTTTGTTGCATACCAAATATTAATTTCAAAACTACCATTAATTTTAACTTTATTTTCTAAAAGTTCTGTTGTAATTTCATTGTTAACTATCCAACATCCTAATATCTTTTCTGCAGTTTCTGTAAGTGGTACCAATTCATTGAGTCTAAATAGTTTTTTACCTTTAGCAACTACGGCTTTAGTTACAATTTCACGAATTTCGCTCATGGTCATCCCTCCTCACTTTTAATATATTCGAAGTTTTAGTTTTTGATACAAAAAAAGAACCCTTATGGGTTCTAAATTAATTCTCCTAATAAATGCCAAGTATATGCTTTTAAAACTTTTACTTTTACAATTTTACCAACTAGTTCTTTAGTACCTTCAAAATTAACTAACATATTATGTTTTGTATAACCAGTTAGCATATTATCATTATTTTTACTATAACCATCTACTAGCACTTCTACGATTTCATTTTCAAATCGTTTATGACCCTTATTAGTATAGGCATTAATAACTTTATTTAAGGTAAGTAAACGTTGTTTCTTTTCTTCTTCCGTAAGTGGGTTTTCATATTTTGCAGCCGGAGTCCCTTCTCTTGGCGAATAAATAAAAGTAAAAGCCCCTTCAAATTCAATTGTTTTAACTAATTTGATTGTATCTTGAAATTGTTCTTCTGTTTCACCAGGGAATGCGACAATAATATCAGTTGTAATACTAATTCCAGGAACTGCTTCTTTTAATTTAGTCATCTTTTCAATATAATCAGCACTTGTGTATTTTCGATTCATTCTTTTTAAAACTTCATCATTACCTGATTGTACTGGTAAGTGTAAGTGTGGCATGATATTTCCGCCTAAGGCCATTGCTTCAATTGTCGCATCATCAAAATCTCTTGGATGACTTGTTGTAAAACGAATTCTTGGAATATTAATTTTGTTTAAATCTTTTAATAAATCCGCAAAAGTGTAATCAATTTTTAAATCGTTTCCATAGGCATTAACATTTTGGCCTAGTAAAGTTACCTCTTGATAACCTGCATTTGCTAAATCCTGAACTTCTTTTATAATATCATCAGGTCTTCTTGAACGTTCTTTTCCTCTTGTATAAGGAACAATACAATATGTGCAAAATTCATCACATCCATACATAATATTTACCCATGCTTTATATGGATGATCTCTAATTACGGGGACATTTTCAAAAATGTCACCCTCAATGCTTTTAACGTCTATTACTTTTTTATTGTTTAGATTATAGTTTATATATTCAGGTAAATCTGTAATATTGTGTGTGCCAAAAATCAAATCAACATGGGGATATTTTTTTTGAATATACTCAATAGTGTTTTCTTCTTGCATCATACATCCACAAATACCAATTATCATATCAGGACGATTCTTTTTAATCCTTTTGATTCTACCAAGTTCTCCATAAATACGATTTTCCGCATTTTCTCTAATAGCACAAGTATTAAATAATACAACATCGGCTATTTCTTCAGTTTCTACTTTGGTAAAACCAAGTTGTTCTAATATACCAGATATCTTTTCACTATCTGCAAGATTACCTTGACAACCATATGTTTTAACAATATAAGTTTTTCCATTACCTATGCCTATTAATTCATTGGCTACTTTATATTCAAGAATGTTAGTACTCTTTGTCATTCTTTTTCTTGCAAGTTTTAAATCTGGTTTATTACAGATACCATATTCTTTTTTGATTTTCTTTTCCATATTTTTTACTCTTTTCTATTTAACTGCACAATATTATAACATATTAAAAGGCTTTTTGTAAAATAAAAAACCATAAGAATAGTTCTTATGGTTAAGCAGCTTGTTTATTACCATAGATTTTAAAGAATTCGATATCTGTAATGCTATACTTCTTTTCATCAAAAATTTTTCCATCATAACGCATATAGCCATTTCGAATAATTCCTTCAAGCTTTAATCCTAATTTTTGGCATACTCTTTCCGATTGATAATTATCCACAAATAGATTTATTTCTATACGTTTCAAATTTAATTCTTTAAATCCCCAATGAAGCAAAGCTGTAGCGGCTTCTGGAACTATTCCCATTCCCCAATACGCTGGATTTAATGCATATCCCATTTCAGCTTTAAAATTAGCATAATGATTAAATAACTCAATAGTTCCAATCATTTTGTTATTTTCTTTTAAAGTGATAGCAAATACTCCAAGTCCAGTTTTATATGCTTGAGCTTGAAACATACTAATTACCCCTATAGTTTCATGAATATTTAAGTGTGGTGCCCAACCAGCAAGTGGTCCAACTTTATCAGTGCTTGCATATTCATACATGTCATGAACATCTTTAATAGAAATATTTCTTAAAATCAATCTTTGGGTTTCAATGACTGGTAACATAATTCACTTCCTTTTTTTTGAAAAATAGTTGGTGAATAATCACCAACTATTTACGTGTTTCTACAATCAATTTAATCGCAGTTCTTTCTTCTCCTTCAATTAATACATCTGAAAATGCCGGAATGCAAATTAAATCTTTTCCTGTTGGAGCTACATACCCTCTCGCAATTGCTATTGCTTTAATTGCTTGATTAAGTGATCCAGCTCCTATAGCTTGAATTTCTACTGTGTGCTTGTCTCTAAAAGCATTTGCTAGAGCTCCCGCAACAGAATTTGGTTTTGAATTTGATGACACTTTTAATACTTCCATTTTTAATATATCCTCCTACTTCTAGATAACCATGGAAAAGATTATCTATCGTTATTGTACTATATTAATAATGTCGAATTTTGTCACTTTATGAGTAGATTCATTTATTTCTACCATTAAAGCATTAAATTGTTTTCTGCCATTTGATTTTGGAATATGGCGCTTATGTTCACCTGTTAGATATTGATGAATTATCGGTTCTTCTTCAACACCAATTACTCCATCTAGTGATCCTGTCATCCCAATATCGGTCATATATAAAGTACCTTTAGGTAAAATATGTGCATCATTGGTTTGAACATGAGTGTGAGTACCTGTAATAATATTGATTCTTCCATCAAAATGAAGACCAAAAGCAATTTTTTCACTTGTTGCTTCTGCATGAATATCACAAATAATAATATCACTATCTTCAAATTTAGGTAATATTTTTTCAGTTTCATGAAAAGGATTTTTGTACTCAACTGGCATAAAAACATTTCCTAAAACTTGGAAAACCGTTATTTTTATACCATTATAATTAATTGTGACAAAATCATTTCCTGGGATATCACCAATAAAATTAATAGGTCTAATCATTCTTTTTGCATCATCAATAAAATTATAAATATTGCTATTATGAAAAGCATGATTTCCAAGAGTCACTACATCAATATTTTGACTTAGTAATTCTTTATAATATTTTTCAATAATGCCCTTCCCGTGAGCAATATTTTCACCATTAACAATTACAAAATTAATACCATATTCTTTTTTAATTCGTGGAAGTTCTTCTTTTAAAATGGTTCTACCCATTTCTCCAAAAACATCACCAATTAATAAAAATCTCATTTTATTCCTTTCTAACGGGCTACTTCTTGTACTCTAACTTCACGAATTACAGTTACTTTAATAGTTCCTGGATAATTCATAGTTGATTCAATCTTTTTCTTGATATCGCGAGCAAGTTTAACAGCCTCGGCGTCTGTAATTTCCTCAGGTTTAACTAATACACGAACTTCACGTCCTGCTTGAAGTGCAAATGTTTTTTCAACACCTGGGAATTCATTAGATAATTCTTCTAATGCTTGTAGACGTTTAATATAATTATCTAAAGATTCACTTCTTGCACCAGGTCTTGCGGCTGATAAAGTATCTGCTGCAGCAACCAAATGAGAAATAATATTAGTAGCTTCACGATCACCATGGTGTGATGCGATAGCGTCAATAACAGCTTCATGTTCTCTAAACTTAGTAGCAATTTCCACACCAATTTCAACATGGCTTCCTTCTACTTCATGGTCACTTGCTTTACCAATATCATGTAATAAACCAGCACGACGAGCTAAAATTTCATCTAAGCCAATTTCAACAGCAAGCTTACCAGCTAAGAATGCAACTTCTTTAGAATGAGCAAGTGCATTTTGACCATAACTTGTACGGAAATGTAACTTACCAATTGTCTTAATTAATTCAGGGTGAATTTTGCCAATACCTGTTTCAAATACGGCTTTTTCCCCTTCTTCACGAATTTCATTTTCTAATTCTTTTTGACATTTATTAAATACTTCTTCAATTCTAGGCGGTTGAATTCTACCATCACTAACTAGAATTTCTAAAGTGCGTCTAGCAATTTCTCTTCTAATTGGATCAAAGCATGAAATAACAATTGAATCTGGAGTATCATCAATGATTAAATCGACACCTGTAACAGCTTCAATTGAACGAATATTTCTACCTTCACGTCCAATAATACGACCTTTCATTTCATCATTTGGAAGAGCAACTACCGAAACAGTTCTTTCTTGAATAGTTTCATTTGCATATTGTTGAATAGCATTTGCTAAAATAGTTTGTGATTTTTTTACACATTCGGCTTTTGCTTTTTCTTCTTCTTCCTTGATGTAAACCGCAATTTCTTGTGATAATTCATCCTCAGTTTTCTTCATAACGATTTCTTTAGCTTCGCTTTGAGTTAATCCTGAGATTTCAAATAATTTCTTTTCTTGTTGTTCAATTAATTCTTCAATTTTATTACTTCTTTGTTCTAAAGCTATCTTTTGTTGTTCTATTTTGTTTTCTTTTACAACTAAAGCATCTTCACGTTTTTCAATACTTACAGAACGTGTATCAATACGTTCTTCTCTTTGTTCTAATTTCTTTTCTAATTCTTGAAGATTTTTATTTTTAGAAGCAACTTCTTTTTCATATTCAGCTTTTAGAGCAGCAATTTCTTTTTTAGCTTCACCAACTAACTCTTTTTGGCGACGTTCGCCTTCTTTTTTTGCTGTTTCTATAATGTTTTCAGCAGTTTTACCTAATTCAGTATATTTCTTTTCAGTTAGTGCTTTCCCCTTAGATAAAGCATAAAAATATGCGCCCACTCCAGCGCCCAAAGAAATAATTAGAAGAACTAAAAGAATAATAGCATCTGTTCCCATTTTCTTTTTCTCCTTCTTTTTATTTGTAATATAAATTATTAGTATATTATGTGTACGTCACTAAGTATCATAATAAATATGTTTAATGTTACTTAGCAACAATTTAAAAAGTCAATAATTTTCTTACCCTCTTATTATATAATAATAATCCTAAAATGTCAAATCATTGGCTGAATACATACTTTCCAATTGATAATATAAATATTTTATGTTATAATAATATTAGGAGTTGATACTATGAATTATCCCAATGGCATAAAAACCAAAACAAACATTAAAACTTCAAAAATGGCCCCAAAAAAGGCCTCAAAATCACATCTAGGAATAGACTTTGAAGAATTAATCAATAAATCTAACCAATACTATTTGGAAAACAATATCGCTATTATTTACAAAAAACCTACACCAATAAGAATAACTAAAGTAGATTATCCAAGTAGAAATAAAGCAAAAATAACTGAAGCTTTCTATCAAATACCCTCTACTACCGACTATAATGGAATTTATAAAAGTAAATATATTGACTTTGAAGCAAAATCATGCAATGGAAAATCATTCCCTTTTACAAATCTTTATTCTCATCAAATAAAACACTTAGAAAGAATAACTAATCATGGTGGTATCGCTTTCTTATTAATAATGTTTAATGATTATAAAGAAGTATATTTGCTAGATGCTAAAATATTAGTTAATTTATATAATAATTCTTTAAATGGAGGAAGAAAAAGCATCCCTTATACTTTCTTTAAAGAAAATGCCGAATTAATTAACATTACATTTATGCCCCCAATTAATTATTTAAAAGCTGTAGATACAATTTATTATAAGGAGATTAATAATGGCTAAATTTATAATAATCTATCTAATAATTATTAGTATAATTACTTTTTTTATTTATTCTATTGATAAAAAAAGATCAAAAATTCCAAATGCAAGAAGGATTAGTGAAGCCACTCTTTTATTACTTTCTATTATTGGTGGCGCATTTGGTGGTTATATAGCAATGATATATAAACATCACAAAACCAAACATTGGTATTTTGTCATAATCAATATTTTAGGAATAGTTGGCTATTCACTTTTAGTTTATTATGCTTTTAAATATAACTTATAAAAACCCTTGTTATTTAAAATAACAAGGGTTTTTTTTACTCTAAAATATTTGTAGTAATATAGTCTACTCCATATTCTACCATTCTATTACCATCTTCAATGGTATTAACTGTCCAAACATTTACTTTTAATCCATGACTATGAATTAATTCAACTTGTTCTTTACTTATATTATGGAAATTAATATCGATATCCATATGATATTCTATACATATTTTTAACGCTTCATCAGTTAATTCACTCAATAAAAATTGACATGGTAAATTCTTATTATACTCTTGAACATATAATAAATTTTGATAATAAAAAGAAATAAAAATACAAGAATCTAAATATTCTAAAGAAGTAATAATTTGAATAACATTAAATACATCTTCTTTAGCAAATTCATTTTTAAACTCAATTATACATAATTTATTATATCTTTTACAACATAATACGTATTCTTCTAAAGTTGGAATTCTAAGTGAAGAATCTTTAATACCTGTTTGTAGGTTTAATAATTCAATTTGTTTCAACTCATCATATGGAGTTTCTTCAACAATTTTAGCTATACCAGATACTCTTTCAGTATTACTATCATGAATTACTACATATTTTTTATCTAGTGTAGGATGAATATCACATTCACATCCAATGTATGAATGATTACCTGCCGCAACAAAAGCCGCCAAAGTATTTTCTCTTTCAAAACCACATAAACCTCTGTGTGCAATCATTAGTGTATTTCTTTTTTCTAGTTTTAGTGTTTCCATTATTTAAATTCTTCCTTCTCGTAATCATAATTTGGATCTATTTCCCCCCACACATGTCTTCCCGTCATCATCGCTTCAATTTCGGTTTCATAAAATGCTTCATAGTATTTACTATCAGATGATAATTTAGCATTTGAATAGGCATTACGAACAACTTCTAAATTTACTAAAACGCCATCAGCCCATACAAAAGCTAAATATCTTCCATAAGTATCTTGAAGATTTCCTTCAGCTTCTATTACAATTGTTTCAGCATTATTTAAAATTTCTGCTGTAAAACTCGATGCGGCTTTTCCCCATGCTTCTTTTTCCGTTGTCGATTCAGGTGTATCAATTCCTAAGAAACGAACCTTTATATAAGTTCCATCTTGCGTATAAAAATGGGCTGTATCCCCATCAATTGCTCTTGCGAGTGTTACAACTTCTACACCATCTTCTAAAAAGGTTTTGCCATAATAGTCAAAATCCATTTCTAAATCAATAGTTTTCTCACTTGGTATTGGTAGAGCTGTAGTATAAATATAAAGATGTGTGCCTACTTCTACACGATCATAACTTTTAAATCCTCTACCATATTTTATAAACTTATCTAGTTCATCATCGCTTGTATAAATATCTGGTTCACATACAAATGTATATTTAAGACCAAGTTTATCCAACTTTTCAGAAATCTTTTCTCTTGATAATCCCTCTAATCTTGGTAAAGTAACTAAACCATCATCTGGTTGATTATTAGTAAAGCATCCAACACATGCAAATACTACAAAAAATAATATCAATAGTTTAAAATATTTCACTAATTATTCCCCCAAATTTTTTTAATAATATCATAGTGTACTTTTGGGAAATGTTCACATCTTTCACTTGTATTTCCGCCATTAGTAATAAAGCATACGCCTGTTTCTAATTCTTTGTTAAAAAGCATCATACTTCTTAAGCCATAGGCTGTACCAAAATGTCCCCATAATCGAATTGGCACTAATTCATCGATAACCATCATTTGTAATGCTTTTTTCTTATATTCTTCACATTCTCCAACCCAATTGATTTCTAACATCTTTTCGATGGTTTCATCTTTTAAAACTTGAAATTCTTTTTTCCAAAAACTTCTCATGATTTTAGATAAATTTCTAATACTTATAAATAGTCCACCAGCAGGGCCTAAATAACTTTCTCCTATTGGAGCCTTTTTATATGCTCTTCCTACAAATTGTTTGCCCGTTATTTTTCCACCAGCTCTATATAAAGATGCAATGTCATCTTGATTTTTTATATTATAAGCATAGTAACTTCCATCAATATCTAGCTTATCAAATACAGTTTTTTTCATAAATTCATCAAAGTTTTGATTAGCGACTTTTTCCACTATACAGGCTAGTATTCCACATCCAAAATTACTATATTCAAAGTGTGTTCCCGGAACTCTTTTATCAAAAGTAAGGTCAGTGTAATACACAGAATCATTAGGCACTAATAATGTAGTAAGTGGCAACCCCAAGTGTCTCCCATTAACGCCATTATAGCCATCAACTCTTGTTTCGTTAGTTAATTCTTCATCATCAAAACCATCACTAATTGATGATGTTTGTGTCATTAACATTCTTGTTGTAATCTTACATTCAGGGTGATTTGGATTGCGAACATTAAAGCCTAAATATGTACTAATATCTTTATCTAAATCTAATAATCCATCTTCTACAAGTTTCATTGCCCCTATTGCAAGAACTGTTTTAGAAATAGAAGCAATTCGGTAAATTGTATTAATACTTGTTTCTTTTTGTTCTTCAACATCTTGATAGCCATATTGATAGTTAACACTTTCATCTTTATCAAAGACAATGATATTTGCTCCTACCAAATCATATCTTTTACATATTTCAAAAAAATCTTCTTTTGTAATCGTATATTTCATATTAATCACCTTTACTGTTATATTTTACCATATTTTACGCAAACTTTAAAGACTTTTACAAATTATTATTTTTATTAACATTCTTTTTTCCTTTTTGTGATAAAATATTACAAGCACAGGAGGTTCATATGGCAAAAATAATAGGAATTGCAGGAGGAACTGCATCAGGAAAAACAACTATAGCAAAACGTTTAAAACAACTTGCAGAGCCACATGGCAAAGTCGCAATGCTTAGGCTCGATGATTATTATAAAGATATGAAACACTTAACTTTAGAACAAAGACGTCAAATTAATTTTGACCATCCAGATTCATATGATATAGACTTACTTATTAAGCATATAAATGATCTACAAAACAATATTCAGATTCAAAAACCTGTCTACGATTTTGTCTATTCTATTAGAAGTGATGAAACTGAATTGGTAGATCCTAGTGATTTAATAATAGTTGAAGGTATTTTAGCTTTTTGTTTCCCTGAGTTACTAGAACTATTTGATATGAAAATATTTGTAGACACTCCAGATGACATTCGTTTTATTAGAAGATTAAAACGAGATATGGAAAAACGTGGTAGAACTATTGAAAGTGTTGTAAATCAATACTTTACTACTGTTAGACCAATGCATCATACTTTTGTTGAACCTTCTAAAAGAAATGCGGATATTATTGTGCCTGAAGGTGGCAAAAACGAAGTTGCGATTGATATCTTAAGCACAAAACTAAGATCACTTCTTAAGCAAAAAAAGAATTAAGCACATCTTTTTCATGTGCTTTTTATTAGACTAATATTTTAAAAAGTGTTAAAATATTAGGGTAAGTAAAACTTACTGGGGAGCTTCGGCTGAGAGGTTATTAAATTAACGACCCATAACTTGATCTAGGTAATGCTAGCGTAAGGAAATCATTTTTTATAATGCTTAAATAATCCTTTTTGTCATTACTTTGATCAAAAAGGATTTTTATATTTAAGGAGGAAAAAATGAAATTAAAAACCAAAACAATTGTGGAAATCGCAATTATTGGTGCACTAGCATTTGCTTTGGATATTTTTCAAGGTGGAATAACACGTGGTTTATTTCCTAATGGTGGTTCAATCGGAATAGCTATGCTTCCAATTCTAATTATTACTTTTAGAAGAGGAACAAAAGCAGGATTACTTTCTGGATTGATCTTAAGCTTCTTACAACTTTTAGGTGGACTATACTTATCTGCCAACACTTGGTATATGATGTTATTCCAACTATGTTTAGATTATATTCTTGCCTATCCGCTAGTTGCATTCGCTGGAGTTTTTTATAAATCATTTCAACAAGCTAATACGCAAAAACAAAAAATCACTTTTTTGATCATTGGTACACTTCTTGGTGGTTTATTAAAACTTTTATGTCACTTTTTAGCAGGAGTAATTTTCTGGTCATCATCTTGTCCAGAAGGATACTTAGGAGGTCCTATTGTCTTTAGTTTAGTTTATAATGGTTCTTATATGTTACCAAACATCATACTAAACGGCTTAATCCTTTGTATCTTGGGAGCTAAATTCCATAAGTTATTTACTCCAGAAGATGGAGGTATTATTAATGAATAAAAATAATTTAAACAAGTTATTTTTCTTAATTGCTTCAATTTCATCTTTCATTATTAGTTTAATATTATATGTTAAGAGTTTTGAACTATATCAAGATGAATGGGGAACAGATATTTCATTTAATAATGACTATATAGTTGCGTTAATTGTATCTATATTATTTATTGTTCATAATATAACAAGTTTTAAAACTAATAAATACGATATTCATTTTAAATTAACAAGTTTTTCAATAATTGCTTTATATACTTTTGGCGTTTTCTTTAAAGGCTTAAGTAAAGGTAAAGCATTTATTACTTGTAGTAATTATCTTTTCATCGGAATAGTTACTATATTTATCACAATTGGTTATTTTTTAACATTTATCAAGGAAAACAACAAATACTAACTTTACTGCGTCAGTCTTAGGGATTTTAATTAAATAATTTATTAAACTCGACTTTTGATAAGTCGAGTTTTCTTTTACCCACGCATAATCACTTGAATTAAGCTGGCTTTTTTGATATAATAAACACACCGATAAATAAGAATTTACAAGTGAGGGTAAAAATGAAGTATATAGAATATGGAAAGCATTGTCTTGATACAATTATTCTTCTACACGGTGGTGGGTTGTCGTGGTGGAATTATGAGGATGTAGCAAATGC